>JBFZDU010000363.1:0-4590 GCA_041307205.1 Gammaproteobacteria bacterium
TGCGCGGCGCGCGTATCGGATTGCGCTTTGTTTGGCATGACAGGTCTCCTCGGTTGGTTGCCTGGAGACAGTCTTGGTCATGCGTGCGCGGGAAAACAGGTGTCGGTTTGAGGGCGCTTACTGTAGACCCGCCGTATCCAGGCTTTCGGTTTGCCCACGACCGTGTTATGACTCCCTTAGCAGCAACGGGAGACACCTGCCATGGCACTCACCAGGACGATACTCGCCGCCACGCTGATTCTGGTCACGACTCTCGCCAGCGCGGGTTTCGGGGATCTGCTGCAATCCGCCGAAGGCTTGCTGAAATCCGGAGTCGGTGCGCCCGGCAACACGGCATCCAACCTGACCGATGGCGAGATCGGCAGTGGCCTCAAGCAAGCGCTGAGCATAGGAGCGGAACGGGCCATCGCGGTGCTGGGCAAGCCGGGCGGTTATCTCGACGACCCGCGTGTCCGCATCCCGCTGCCCGGGGTACTGGAGAAGTCGGGCAAGGTGTTGCGCGCGCTCGGCTATGGTGCGACGGTGGACGAGTTCGAGACCACGGTGAACCGCGCGGCCGAGCAGGCAGTGCCCAAGACGCTGGATATCGTCAAGAAAACGGTGGCTGGCATGACCCTGGAGGACGTGCGCGGAATCCTCGGCGGGGGTGACGATGCCGCCACGCAGTTCTTACGCCGCAAGGCCGGCCGCGAACTCCATCAGGCCGTCTTGCCGATCGTGAGCGATGCCACCGACCGGACGGGTGCGACCGCCGCCTACAAGAACCTTGCCAACCAGGCAGCGCAGTCCAGCGCCGGGCTGGTTTCCACCAAGTCGCTGGATCTCGATGACTATGTCGCGACCAAGGCGCTCGACGGCTTGTTTCTCAAGCTGGCGGCCGAGGAGCGGCAGATTCGCCAGAAGCCGGGCGCGCGCAGCACCGAGTTGCTGCAGAAGGTCTTCGGCGGCGGTTGAACCGAGCCAGTGGACACAGTGTGAACCGGGTCTCTGGACGGCGCCGCCAGCCGGGCGAGCATAGCCCCTGGCGCCGAAGTCGCCGCCGCCAGGCATCCTGTGACCCCGAGACCCGGAGAGAGCGATGGGCCGAGTATTGAAGTGGTTGTTCGGACTGGTGCTGCTGTTGCTCGTGCTGGTTGTGGCAGCGGTCGTCATTCTGCCGCAGCTCATAGATCCCAATGACTATAAGGACCAGATCGTCGCCAAGGTCAAACAGGCCACCGGGCGCGACCTGGTAATCCGCGACCGATTGGAGCTGGCCGTGTTTCCGGCGCTGGCGGTGCAACTGGGCGGCGTGAGCCTGAGCAATGCGCCGGGGTTTGGCGACGCACCCTTTGCGCAGGTCGAGAAGCTGGACCTGAAAGTCCGGCTGCGGCCGCTGCTCAATAAGCGGGTCGAGGTCGACACCGTGGTTTTGCAGGGGCTGGCCCTGAATCTGGCGAAGGACGGCACGGGGAAGTCCAACTGGGAGGATCTGGCGGGCGCGGGCGAACCTGAGCCGGCGGCGCAACCGGCGGCCTACCCCGGCGAACGCCTGGGGGTGCTCAGCCTGGCGGTACAGGGCATCCAGATCGAGGGCGCGCGCGTGGTCTGGGACGACCGACAGGCCGGGCAGCGGGTGGTGCTGGAGGATGTGCGCCTGGTCACGGGTACGCTCGAAGCCGGGGCCAAGGTGCCGCTGGCGGCGGGGCTGAGGCTCAGCAGCGACCAGCCGCAGCTCACGCTCACGCTGACGCTCGAGGGGACGGTCGCGGTCAGCAGCGATCTCAAGCAGTTCGATGCGCAGGCGCTGCAACTGCAGTTGCAGGCGGCCGGTGCCGGGTTGCCCCAGGATGGGCTCGGGCTGGCGCTGACCACCGACGTGGCGCTCGATCAAGGCGCCGGTACCTTGGCCTTGGCCAACCTCAGCGTCAAGGGGCCGCAGATCGCCATCGCGGGCGAGGTCGCGGTCCGTGAACTGCAGGCCGCCCCCAAGGTCGATGCCAGGCTGCAATTGGAGCAGACCAATCTGCGCAAACTGCTGGGCTCGTTCGGCATCCTGCTCGACACCGCCGACCCGCAGGCGCTGACCAGCGTGTCGGGCGACCTCGGTATCAGCCTGGCGGATGGCGGCGCGGCGGTAGACCCGCTCCAGCTCAGGCTCGATGCCGCCAACCTGACCGGCAAGGTGCGGGTGCCATCGTTCGAGGGCCCAGTGGTGCGGGCCACCCTGGCGTTGGACGAGATCGATCTGGACCGCTATCTGCCGCCTCCCGCCGCGGCGGGTGCCGACGCGGCCAAGGGGGCCGCGGCGGCCGAGCCTGCCCCCGGCGATCCCTTGGCCGCGCTGCGCACCCTGGACCTGGATGCCACCGCCACCGTCGGCAAGCTCAAGGTCAACAACCTGCAGATGAACGAGGTCAAGGCGGTCATCAAGTCCAAAGGCGGGGTGCTGCGCATCGATCCGGCCGCGGCCAGGCTTTATCAGGGCAGCTTCAACGGCTTGGTGGAGCTCGATGCGCGCCAGGCCAAACCGAAGATCCGGATCAAGGAAGCGTTGACCGGTATCCAGGTCGGGCCGCTGTTGCGCGACCTGGTCGGCGAGGAGCGCCTGAGCGGCACGGGCAACGTCGAGGCGGATCTGCGTCTGGCCGGCCTGTCGGAGGCCGAAATACGCCGCACCCTCAACGGCAACTTGAGCCTGGTGTTCCGCGACGGCGCCGTGAAGGGTGTCAATCTCGCCCAGTTGATCCGCGATGCCCAGAGGGCCCTGGGCAAGCGTTCGGCAGCGGAGCAGGCGGCAGGCGGCGCGCCGCAGACCGATTTCTCGGAACTGTCGGGCAGCGCCGTCATCACCGACGGGGTGATCGACAACCAGGACCTGCAGGCCAAGTCGCCGCTGCTAAGGATCGACGGCAAGGGCCAGGTCAACCTGCCGCAGGACAGCCTGAACTACCTGGTGCTCACCGAGGTCGTGGGGTCGCTGGAGGGCCAGGGCGGCAAGGGCCGCGACGAGTTGAGCGGGGTGCCCATCCCGATCCGCTTCAAAGGCAGCCTCAAAGACCCAAAGGCGAGCGTCGACCTGGAGGCGGCCTTGAGCGCCAAGGGCAAGCAGGTGATCGAAGCGAAGAAGGCCGAAGTGCAGCAAAAGGTCGAGGAGAAGGCCAAGGCCGAGGTCGACCGGGCGCTCAAGGGCCTGTTCGGCCGTTGAGGCGGGTCGGCGGGGGCGGCGCCCCGCCGTTTGTCCCGGCGGTCATTTCTCGGCCGTCAGGTAACAGATCCAGCCCGCATCGGCGCTGCCCTTGGTCGCGGGTCGGAAGTCCCCGTCTGCCTCGCCGTCCGCGTCCCAGCCCTGCCAGTAGACCGTCACCCGAGCGAAGCCGGCCTCGGCCAGCAGGTCGTGGAGTTCCGGCAGGGTCCACAGGCGCCATTCGTAACTGAAGGCCCGTTCCAGGCGTGAACGGTCCGGCAGCACGAAATGGATGTGGCAGACCATGGTGTGCGTAATCGGATCGAAATCGGCCTGGTCCCAGACATAGGTAAAACCTGCACCGCCGTCGTCGATCTTGCGTTCCTCGACGATTTCGCGGTGCGAATCGTAACCGCCGTAGGCGTCGAGAAAGAACACCCCGTCGGCGCACAGCGCGTCACGCACCCGCCGAAAGTAGCGCCGCAGGGCCTTGCGATCCTTGATCAGCCAGTAGCTGAAATTCATGGCCGAGATCACGTCGGGCGACTCGGTCCGCACCTTCAGCACGTCCTGCTGCAGCAACTCGATGCGTGCCCGTTGGGCCGGCTTCAATGCCGCTAAGTTGTGTTCCCGGCCCCAGTCCAGGACCTCTGGGTCCAGGTCTACCCCGATCGCACGATTGCCGCGCCGCCGCCTCACCCACTCGCAGCAGACATTGGCAGTGCCGCAGAAATCCTCGCGCAGCAAGGCCGCGCGACGACCCCGCAGGCGCTTGAAGGTGGTGTCGACGAAATCGACCTCGGCCTCGGCGCATTGCACCGCCTGTTCGTAAAGGACGTGGCGATCCGCTAGGTGTGCCATAGTGATCTTTCTGTTTTTATTGGATTTTTTATTTTCTGACATAATTTTCGGCGGGCCTAGGCAATGACGCAGGCTGACTATACTTGAACAAGGGCGTGGGTTCGAATCACGCCCCGCATAACACATAAAAGACAAAACCAAAGGAGGAACGACCCCATGGGAGTTGCGGCAACTCTCCAGGATTTCCTGGAGTCGCATAACGTGGCTTACGAGGTCATCAACCACAGCCACACGGATTCCGCCCTGCGCACGGCCCAGGCGGCTCACATCCCGGGCGACCGGATGGCCAAATGCGTCCTGCTAGGTGACGACCACAGTTACCTGCTGGCGGTCATCCCGGCGACCTACCGACTCGAACTTGGGCGCTTGAACCAAGTCATCGCACGACACCTGGAGATGATCGACGAGACCGAGATGGAATCCACGTTCTCGGATTGCGAACGCGGTGCGATCCCGGCCATCGGCGCGGCTTATGGTATCGAGACAGTCTTGGAAACGGACCTGGCGAGGCAGGAGGAAATCTACTTCGAATCCGGCGACCACGAACACCTGATCAAGATGCG
>JBFZDU010000364.1:0-3408 GCA_041307205.1 Gammaproteobacteria bacterium
TCACCCGTGTACATGTCGCTGGGGCGCGCATCCAGCAGCACGACGTTGGGATCGCGCCGTGACAGCACGGCGTCGTAGACATCGGTCCACTCGACCAGCATCCGGGGGTTCGCCGGCTTGAGCGTCACATTGCCCGGCTGGCGCACGACCGGGTCTTTCTCCAGCTCGTTGAATGCCGCCCACTCCAGGGTGCCGCCATCGAGGATCTTCACCTGATTCATGGCGAAGCCGTACAGCTCGAGCATGAAATACAGGCGCGAGGTCAGCGCGCTGCGCGAGTCGTCATACAGCACGACGGTCGAGTCGTCGTTGACGCCCCAGTCGCGCAGCCTTGCCTGGAAGGCTTCGTGGGAGGGGAAACGCATCAGCGGGACGGCGTGATTGTCGCCCAGATCCTTGAAACGCTGCACCTGCACCGCACCGGGGATGTGTCCGACGGTGTAATAGCGGTGCGGGTGGTAACGCACATCGAGCACCACCAGGTTGTCGTCCTCGATGTGCTCGGCGAGCCAGTCGGCATCGACCAGGAAGGCAGGCCCGGCGAGCGCGGCATTGGCGGTCGTCACCAGGGTCAGCAGCGCGGCGTGAAGCCAAGTCTTGCTAAGCGGCATGGTCGATACCTTTTCCGGTGTCATTACAGTGCTCTAAAAAACAATGTTAGCAGCCGGCCGTAGCCACCGGCCGGCCCCTGGTCCCTTTCCAGTCGCGGCACGGCCGCTCTGCGCCTCGCCGGCGCGACGTCGTCCCGCTCGCGCCTTTGTGACGCAGGCCGGTCAAGCGCGCTGCGCTGGCCTGCGCCGCGGCGCACGAGTTCTGGGCAAGACTGCCGATTTTGCCCCTGGACGGGGCGGTGCATGCGCCGGTAGGTGCTGCAACCATCTGGCCTTATGGATTTTTTCCGGCTTTCTGGATTGGCCCGGGTCTTGCTGAATCTTGACCCAGGGTGCGCCCGGGCCGATCCATAGACGACGCAATTGAAGCGGCGGTGGGTCTCGCAGGCTACCAAGGTGGCACCAACCAGGTGCAGCCCGGATGATGTTTACCACGCGCGTTAGGAGGCGCATTACAATGCCCGTCTCTCAATTGACCAGAATGAAGCCAGGACATCAGGGCATGAGCACGACCCACGACGGCGCGCAGCGCACCCGGCATCGCCGACTCCTGCAATGGGTGGACGAGCTTGCGAGCCTGTGCATGCCGGATCGCATCTACTGGTGTGATGGTTCGCAGGAAGAGTACGACCGGCTGTGTGCGGACATGGTGGACGCTGGCACCTTTGTGCGGCTGAACCCCCGGAAGCGACCCAACAGCTATCTCGCGCTATCGCATCCCAGCGACGTGGCGCGCGTCGAGCAACGCACCTTCATCTGCTCGGCGCGTGAGGAAGACGCCGGCCCCACCAATAACTGGATGGAGCCCCGCAAGGCCAAGGCGCTCCTCAAGGGTCTGTTCAAGGACTGCATGCGCGGCCGCACTCTGTACGTGATCCCCTTCAGCATGGGGCCGCTCGGGTCACCGATTGCGCATATCGGCATCCAGATCACCGATTCGCCCTATGTCGTCGTAAATCAGCGGATCATGACCCGGATGGGACAGCAGGTACTCGATGTCCTCGGCGACCACGGCGATTTCGTGCCCTGCGTGCATTCGGTCGGCGCGCCGCTGCAGCCGGGCGAGGACGATGTGCCCTGGCCCTGCGCGACCAACATCGATGACAAGTACATCACGCACTTTCCCGAGACCCGCGAGATCTGGTCATACGGCAGCGGTTACGGTGGCAACGCCCTGTTGGGCAAGAAGTGTTTTGCGCTGCGCATCGCCTCGGTCATGGCGCGCGACGAGGGCTGGCTCGCTGAACACATGCTGATCCTTGGCGTGGAATCTCCCGAGCACAAGAAAATGTACGTCGCGGCGGCCTTTCCCAGCGCCTGCGGCAAGACCAACTTTGCGATGATGATTCCACCCAAGGGCTTCGATGGCTGGAAGGTCACGACCGTCGGCGACGACATCGCCTGGATCAAGCCCAACCCGGCCGATGGGCGGTTCTATGCGATCAATCCCGAGAACGGACTGTTCGGTGTCGCGCCCGGGACCAACGAGGAATCCAACCCCAACGCGCTGCAAGCGCTGCAAGCGAACTGCATCTTCACCAATTGCGCCCTGACTGACGATGGCGACGTCTGGTGGGAAGGCCTTAGCAAGGAGCCGCCCGCGCACCTGGTGGATTGGCGGGGCGACGACTGGACGCCCGGCTGCGGCCGGCCGGCGGCGCACCCCAATGCGCGTTTTACCGCCCCCGCATCGGCATGTCCTTCGATCGATCCCGAATGGCAGAACCCGGACGGCGTGCCGATCAGCGCCTTTCTGTTCGGCGGGCGGGTGAGCCACCATTTCCCGCTGGTGTTCCAGAGCTACAACTGGGAGCACGGCGTGTACATGGCCGCCACCATGGGGTCGGAGGCGACCGCCGCCTCGATCGGGCAGGCCGCGATGCGCCGCGATCCGATGGCCATGCTGCCCTTCTGCGGCTACAACATGGCCGACTACTGGCGGCACTGGTTGCGGATCGGGCGGCGCAATGTCGCCACCCCGCCGCGGATCTTCCGGGTCAACTGGTTCCGCAAGGACGAGCACGGTCGATTTGTCTGGCCCGGCTTCGGCGAAAACATGCGCGTCCTGGAGTGGGTCGTCAAGCGTTGCAACCATAACGGCGTCGCGGTCGAGAGCCCGCTGGGTTGGATACCCGATTACCACGCTTTCAACTGGCAGGGACTCGAATTCGACGCGGCACGCTTCTATTCGATCATGAACATCGAACGCGAGGCCGCCCGTCACGAGACCAACGACCAAGAGGAGTTGTTCACCCGCTTCGGCGACCACCTGCCGCGCGAGGTGGAGATCGAACGCGAACTGCAGCTGGCCCGGCTTTATCACTCCCCTGCCATTTGGGACCTGTCGGCAACCCGGCACGACTGAGCACGCGGCAACGGCGGCACGCCGACGGGTGTGCCGGGGTCGGGAGGCGGTAAGCCCGGGCGGAAGGATAGTGGCGGCGATCGCCACTGTCGCCCGCCGGCGCGGCCCCGTCCCGCCCGGTCCATGACCAAAACAGAACTTGGTGTCTGGTCGAATCCCGTCTATATACACCTTGCATCACCGTGGAAATGTCCCGCCACCCGGGTCCGTGAGCGCATTCCCAAGGGCACACCTGTGCACGGCAGCAACACCCCGTGCGGAGGCGTCTCCGGCATGTCCGCGACACGGCATACACAGGTATCCGCTAGAGATACAGGGTCAGGAGGAGCGCCTCATGAATTGTCGAAAATTGTCCTTGCCGCAGGGTGTCACCGTCGTTGCTGCACTGGCCGCAGCTTCGGCGGCGCTCTGGTCCGGCGCCGGCTACGCCCA
>JBFZDU010000365.1:0-2961 GCA_041307205.1 Gammaproteobacteria bacterium
CAGCAGTTAGCCCAGATAATCGTCCAGCGCGATTGCCCGACCGCTGTCCGCCTGCAGCTGCCCTGCGTCCAGCGCCATGCGCGACAGTATCGCCTTGCAGGTCTCGATCTGGGCGCGCAACACGCCCAGCCGCGTAGCCAGTTCCGGCTGCTCGCCATACTGGTCGCGCAAGTCGGCCGCCAGCACGGCCATGGTGGACAGGGGCGTCCCCAGTTCGTGGGCCGTGCCAGCGGCCAGGGTGCCGAGCGCCAGCCATTTCTCGTTGCGCGCCGCCTGCTCGCGGGCCTGCGCCAGGGCCTGGTCGTGCGCCCGCAGGGTGGCGCCGATGCGCGCCACGAACAGGGCCACCAGCACCGCGCTCAGGAGAAAGCCGTACCACATGCCCCAGATGTGCAACTCGTAAGCGCCCTCGTGATGGTGCTGCAATAAGAACGGCTGGTGATAGAACATCAGCAGCGTGTAGCAGGCCGCGGCGGCACCGGCCACGGCCCAGCGCTGCAGCTGCGGCAGGGTGGCGGTGGCCACGGTCACCGGCAGCAGCAACAGGGATACCAGAGGGTTGTGCGCGCCGCCGGTCAGGTACAAGACGGTGGTGAGACTGCCCAGGTCGATGCCGATCTCGCGCAGCAGCACCCGCGCCTGCCCGGTTCCCGGGTCGGTCAGCCCGCGCAGGAGATACAGGGTATAGACCAGGACACCGCCCCCCAGCACCAGCAGGGGCAGGACCGGCAGGGTCACGTGCGGGCTGCGGGCGGCCGCCAGGTAGGCCAGGGCCTGTCCGGCCAGGGCCACCAGGCGCAGGTGCAGCAGGTGGCGCAGGTAGGTGTCGTGCATCGCGGGCGACAGTGACGGGGTCATGCCCTGTATTGTCGGCCGTAGCGGCGCTGCGTGCAGCATCCTTGCAGCAAAACCCGTCGCGCCGCCGGCGGTGGGCTCGCCAATTGCCGGTAGCTGAACCCAGGCCACGCACCCGGGTGGACGGTCAGCGGCGCCAGCGGCCGTCGCGGTAGCTGTAGTCGAAGCGCGCCCGCCAGGCGCGCAGGTGGTAACCCGGGTGGTCGCTGACCCGCGGCCCGTAGGCACGGCTGAAGCGTTGGCGCGGCCACTGGTAGAAATACCCCGGGAAAGGCGCGATCAGACTCGGCGTCGCTACCACCGTGGCGGGTGGCGGCGCAGCGCTCAGGGCACCGCCGACCGCCAGCAGCGCGATCAAGACCGCCAACCTTGGGATCGAGGGCAGATGTTCCATGGGGTATCTCCGCAGGCGGGTTGTGACTACCCAAGTTTAGATGCGCCGCGGCACAGCGCGTTCAACATTCTGCGTGATCAGTCCGGTTGCCGCGGCGCAAGCCGCGCCAGCCAGTAGTCGGCCTGCGGCGCCAGGCGGGCATCTCGGCGCGCCTGTTCGAGCGCCTTGCGGGCCCGTCTGTCATCACCCTGGCGATGCGCGGCGATGCCCAGCAACAGCTGCGCGGTGGCCGGATCGGCCAGGCCGCCGCGCGCCAGGGCGCGCTCGAAGGCCTGCCGCGCCCCGCCCCAGTCTTCCGCGTCGTAGGCGATCTGCCCGCACAACAGCTCGATCCGGCCGTTGTCGGCCTGGCGGCTGGCCAGGTCCAGCACCACGCTGGCGGCGGCACGTTCGCGGGCCAGCAACCACAGGTCGGCCTCCAGCTGGAGGTGGTCATAGGTGGCCGCCACCCGGCCATTGTCACGCCAACTGCGTAACAGCCGGGCGGCGCGCTCCGGCGCCCCCAGTTGGGCATACAGGTAGACCAGACGGGTGCGCTCCGCCTCGGGCAACTGCTCCTGGCGGTAGGCCAGCACCAGCACCGCCAAGGCGCGGTGCTCGTCGCCCTGCAGCTGGTAGCCGGCGGCCAGGCGTTGCCACAGGCGGCCTTCGCCGGGGTAGCGGGCCAGCCCCTGGCGCAGCGTGGTCACTGCCTGTGCGGCCCGGCCCAACTCCTGGTAGGTGGCGGCGAGCAGCTCGTACCAACCGGCCTCCGGGGCTGTGGCGCGGGCGATCGCCCGCGCCAGATGCTCGGCGCCGCGCGCTTTTCGCCCCGACTGCAGCGCGGCGTGTGCCGCCAACAGGTAGGCATCCAGCGGCGGCTCGGCGCTGGCGCCGAGCCAGGTCTCCAGTAACGCCAGCCCCGCGCCATAGCGCGCCTGCTGGATCAGCAGCTGGGCCAGCAGATAACGCAGCTCCTGGGTTGCCTCGGCCGGCAAGGCGCCGAGCGCGAGTGCCGCCTGCAGCGCCTCGATGGCCGCGGTTTCGCGCTTGAGGTCGAGCCGGGCATAGCCCAGGTGCTGCAGGATCACCGCCTGCTCGTAGGCCGAGCCGCGCTTGGCCTCGGCCAGGCGCTGCAACCGCGGCACGGCCTGGGCGCTGGCGCCCTGGTCCATCAAACGCCGGATCTCGGTGAGCTGGCGATAGGTTTCCTGCGACAGCGTCGGCTCGGCCGCACCGACAAGACCCGGCAGCGCCGCCAACGCCAGCCACAGGGCGATTCCCCAGCGCCGTGCCAGCGCCGCCATCAGCGTTCCCGCAGCCGGAAGCTGAAGCGATAGCTGGCGCGGATCGGCACGGGCCGGCCGTCCCGGCGCTCCGGCTCGAAGAGCCAGCGGGCGATGGCCGCCAAGGCGGCCTGCTCGAAGACCTCGGCCGGCTCGGCGTGCAGCACCTCGGGATCGCTGACCTGGCCGTCCGCACCGATGGTGAATTCCAGCTCGACGTAGCCCTCGACGCGGCGCAGCCGTGCCGCGGGTGGGTATTGCGGCGGAATCGAGACCAGGGCAGTGAGTTCATTGGCGGAGACCACGCTGGGGGCCGCCATGGGGCCGAGGTGGGGCCCACTGCCGAGCGCCAGCGGCAACTCCAGGCGCAGCGCCGGGGCCGGTGGCAGGGCGCTGGGGCGGCGCGCCGCGATTTTTGGCAGGACCGCCGCTTCCGGCGGGGGCGGC
>JBFZDU010000366.1:0-7360 GCA_041307205.1 Gammaproteobacteria bacterium
ATCTGCATGCCGGGATCGCGCGGCTGCTGGGAACCGATCGCGCCTTTCTCTTTGGCGCCGCTTTCGGCTATGGCACATCGGTCAGACTGGAGACCGCCGAATGCCAGGACGTGCTAAGCCAATACGAAGCGCGTGTGACCTCGTTCCGGGCGGGACGGGGGGCGCGGTGATGATCCACACGCGGCGCTCCGCGGCTACGCTCAGGGCCACCCTGCTGCTGCTGGCGGCGCTGCTTCCGCCCGTGGCTCAGGCGGACCGCTGGGAGGTCCGCAAGGAAATCCGGGAAGGGGTCCGCGAGGTGAACAGGGAAAAGCGCGAGGCCCGCCGCGAACTGGCGCGCTGCGAGACACGCGCCTGCGCCCGCCGCGAGATCCGCGAAGGCTACCGGGAGGTCCAGCGCGAGAAACGCGAGGCCCGCCGCGAGATCCGTCGTGAACTGCGGGATTATGACGACGACCGGTACGACCGTGACCGCGATGTGCTCAAGGGCATCGCCATCGGGGCGGCCGTGGTCGGCATCGCGGCGGCGCTTTCCAACAGCTCCGGGGACGCCGATTGATCTGAAATCCCGGGCGGCGGTGAGCGGCCGGCCCACAGGCCATCGTGTCGCCCGCCCACGCTCGCCCGACCGCCAGGATTCCCTGGGGCCGCTGCACCGGCCTGCCACGGCCTGTCACTGTGCACGGGCTGCTTCGGCACAGGCCGAACCGATCGCAACCAGGTAACGGCAGGTCGCCTCGGTGGCGGGCGCCAAGTCCCGCGCCGCCTGCTGGGTCACCCTGAGCACGCCGCCGTGGAGTCGCTCGACCCAACCCATCGCCTCCAGATCGAGCACCTTGCGGCGCACCGTTTCGCGCGGGATGCCGCTGCACTCGGCAACCGACTGCAGGTTGATCGGGTTGACCGCGGGGTCGAGCCTCCGGCCGCTGGCAAAGTCGCCGTAGGACAGGCCCTGGACCCGGCGCGGGGGCAGGGTGCGGGAGCCGATGACTGCCAGCACCAGCATGAGGTCCAAGTCGCCCCGAAAATGCCGGCGCAGCGTGATCAGCAGCTCGGTGAACGCCTCCACGTGGATTGGCCAGATGTGCCCGAAGTTCTTGTTTAGCGACTCATCGTTGAACGGCATAACTGACCCCGGTGGAGTTAAGGTGAGCAACTGTGTGGCAGGTGCCACTGTTGTGGCGTCCACGGCGCCCATTTTGGGCGGCCAGTGCATTGCCAGCAAGAAAGCCAGGCCTGAGACTGCCTTCGCGCCGCGGCCGGGAAACCGTTCGCTCGCCCCGCCCCGCTGGCACCAGTGACCCTGTTGCCGACGACGCCAGCAGGGACTGATGAACGAACGCGAATACCGGCCCACCAAGGCATCCATGGGCGAGCGCTACCGGGAGTGACGCTGGGCAACCATGGGATTCGGGTACGGGGTGGTTACCTGACGGCGGGCCATTTCGACCCCGCCGTGAGCCGCCCCGAAACCGGCGCTGCGGTTTGAGATCTGGCGTCACGCCTGCGTCATATTCGGCGCTGGTGGCGCTGCGACATCGGGTTGGAGAGCAGTCTCATGCTGGATGTTCATGGCAGCACGCGATTCCCGGCGGCGGTCGGGTTGGTGGTTGGGCTGCTGGCGCTTGGCGGTTGCCAGGAGGCCGCGCCGCCACCGCCGGTTGAAGTGGCGCGGCCGGCGGAGATCGCCCGGGTCAGCGCCTCCGGTCTCGACTCCGGACTGCGCTTCCCGGGACGGGTGAGGGCCGTGCAACGTGCCGAACTCGCTTTCAATGTACCCGGACAGATCATCGAGTTTCCGGTGCAGGAGGGTAAGCCGCTCGCTGCGGGCGACCTGATCGCCCGTCTCGACCCGGGCAATTTCGAGTTGCGTCTGGCCGCGGCACGGGCCGAGTTCGACAAGGCACGCACGGACTACGAGCGGGTGCGCAAGATTCGGGAACAGAGCCAGGCGGTGGCCCAGGCGGAGGTGGACCACAAGCGCACGGCGATGGAAGTGGCGCGCTCCAGCTTCGCGGCGGCCCGCAAGGACCTGGAGGATACGTGGCTCAGGGCGCCGTTCGACGGCCTGGTCGCACGCCGGCATGTCGAGAACTTCCAGAACGTGCAGGCCAAGGAGCCGGTCGTCAGCCTGCGCAACGTCGACGATCTGGAGATCGTCATCCACGTGCCCGAACGGCTGGTGCGCAGCGAGCCCAAGCGGGTCGCCGGTTACGCCGTCTTCGATGGCATGGCCGAGCGTCGTCTGCCGGTCACGCTGAAGTCTTTCGCGGCCGAGGCCGATCCGCAGACCCAGACCTACGAGGTGGTCCTCGGCCTGGTCACCCCCCCGGGAACGACAGTGCTGCCGGGGATGTCGGCCGAGGTGTTCCCGCAGGACGCGGTCGGGGATGGGGCGGCGGGCAGCCTGCGGGTGCCGCTCAAGGCGGTAAGCGCCGGCCCTGACGGCGTACCCAGGGTGTGGGTCGTCGACCCGGAGACCTCGCGCGTGGCGCGGCGGAGCATCGAGCTTGGCGAGGTCCGCGGCAGTGATGTCGTGGTGCTGCGCGGCCTGCAGGGCGGTGAGCAAATCGTCACCGCCGGCGTGAACCATCTGCGCGACGGCATGCTGGTGCGGCCGCTTTGACCGCACGGCCCCCCATCGTGAATCTCGCCGCTTACACCTTGCGCAAGCGCACCATCGCCTGGGTGGCCTGCGTGCTGCTGCTGGTCGGTGGTTACATCAGCTACCAGGGACTCGGGCGCTTCGAGGACCCGGAGTTCGTGATCCGCCAGGCGGTGGTCATCACCCCTTATCCGGGCGCACTGCCGAGCCAGGTGGCGGAAGAGGTGACGGATGTCATCGAGGGCGCGGTCCAGCAACTGCAGGAGCTGAAGGAAGTGGCCTCGGTGTCACGCATGGGCAGTTCCCTGGTCAAGGTCGAGATCGACATGCGCTTCGCGCGCAGCAAGGATGACCTGGAGCAGGTATGGGACAAGCTGCGGCGCAAGGTCGCCGACGCCCAGCGCCGACTGCCGCCCGGGGCCGGTCCCTCGGTCGTCAACGACGATTTCGGCGACGTCTACGCGCTGTTCTTTGCGGTCACCGGCGACGGCTACCGCCTGGAGCAGATCCGCGACTACGTCGACGCGCTGCAGCGCGAACTGCTGCTGGTATCCGGCGTGGCGCGCGTGGCGATGCTGGGTGCACCGCAGGAGGCGATCTTTGTCGAGATCGCGGCCGCCAAGGCGGCACAGCTGGGCGTTCCGCTCGACCAGATCTATCAGGCGTTGCGCCAGCAGAACGTCATCTCGGCGGCCGGCGACCTGCTGATCGGCCAGCAGCGCATCCAGCTCAGTCCCGCCGGGCAGGTCGACTCGGTCGCGGCGATCGGCAACATCGTCTTGGCGTCGCGCGGCGGCGAGCAGGTGATCTTTCTCAAGGACGTCGCGACCATCACGCGCGACGTCGTCGAGCCGCCGCAAGCCCTGGTGCGCTACGACGGCAAACCGGCCGTCGGCCTGGGTGTGTCGCAGGTCGCCGGCGGCAACGTAGTCGAGATGGGCGAGGCGGTGCGGGAGCGGCTCGCCGCGCTGGAGTCCCTCCGGCCCGTCGGTATGGAACTGAACGTCATCTCCTATCAGTCGGACTCGGTGCGGGCCGCGGTCGATGGCTTCGTCGCGAACCTGGCCGCAGCGGTGGTCATCGTGGTCCTGGTGCTGGTGGTGTTCATGGGGCTGCGCAGCGGCCTGATCGTGGGCATGATCCTGCTGCTGACCGTGGCCGGCACCCTGATCGCCATGTACTTGGGCGATATCGCGATGCAGCGCATCTCCCTGGGTGCGCTGATCATCGCCCTCGGCATGCTGGTGGACAACGCCATCGTGGTGACTGACGGCATCCTGGTGCGGTTGCAGCGTGGCGAGGACGCGGCTAAGGCCGCGGTCGAGGTGGTCGAGGCGACCAAGTGGCCGCTGCTGGGCGGCACGGCGGTGGGCATCCTGGCCTTCAGCGCCATCGGCCTGTCACCCACTGACATGGGGGAATATGCCGGCTCCCTGTTCTGGGTGATCCTCTATTCCATGTTGCTGAGCTGGCTGTTCGCGGTGACCCTGACGCCGCTGTTCTGCGTCAGCTTTCTCAAGGTCAAGCCGGCCGCCGGGGGGGCGGTGGAGCACCCCATCCTGCGGCGCTACCGTGGCCTGCTGCGAACGGCGCTGCGCCACCGTGCGTTGACCGGGGCGATGTTGCTGGTGATGTTGGGGGGCGCCATCTTCGGCTTCGGTTTCGTGGCGCCGGGTTTTATGCCGGAATCGGCCCGGCCGCAGTTCGTCGTCGACCTTTACCTGCCGCAGGGCACGGACATCCAGGTCACGGCGGCGGAGCTGGCGCAGGCGGAGGAATACGTGCGGGCCAAGCCGGGGGTCAGCCACGTGACCAGTTTCGTCGGCCAGGGCGGGCTGCGCTTCATGCTCACTTACAGCCCCGAGGACCCCGACAGCAGTTATGGACAACTGCTGGTGGACGTCGACGACCCACGAGTCATTGCCGGCTTGGTGTCGGAACTGCAGGAGGAACTGTCTCAGCGCCACCCGGAGGCCGAGATCAAGACCTGGAAGTTCATGCTCGGCCGCGGCGGCGGCAAGAAGATCGAGGCCGCCTTCCGCGGACCGGACCCGGCGGTGTTGCGCGAACTGGCGGAGCAGGCCAAGGCGATTATGGCCGCCGACCCGGGCGCGGTGGCTATCCAGGACGACTGGCGCCAGAAGGTGCCGGTGCTGCGCCCGGCGGTCGACGAGGTGGCGGCGCAGCGGGCCGGGGTCGACATCACCCAGATCAGCAGCGCCCTGAACCGGGCCTTTAGCGGCACGCAGGTCGGCGTGTACCGCGAGGGCGACGACCTGATCCCGATCGTGTCCCGTGCGCCCGGTGACGAGCGCGCGACGGCCGAGCAGCTCGCCAATGTCCTGGTCTATAGCCCCACCGCGCAGCGTTACCTGCCGGTCGGTCAGCTCATCACCGGGGTGGAGATCGAGTGGGTCGACGCCATCATTCGGCGCGTTGATCGCTTCCCGACCCTGAAGGCCCAGGCCGACCCGTTGCCCGGAGCGCTTTCGGCGCCCCTGCTGCAACGTCTGCGGCCTCAGGTCGAGGCGATCGAGCGGCCGCCTGGCTATGCGCTGGAGTGGGAGGGGGAGTACAAGGCCTCCAGGGAAGCCAACGAGGGACTGGCGCTGTCCGCGCCCTACGGCTTCACCGCCATGGTCCTGGCGGTGGTGGTGATGTTCAACGCCTTCCGTCAGCCGCTGGTGATCTGGCTGACCGCGCCGCTCGCCCTGATCGGGGTGACCATCGGCCTGCTGCTGTTCCGGGTGCCGTTCGAGTTCATGGCCATCCTGGGTTTTCTCAGCCTGATCGGGATGCTGGTGAAGAACTCGATCGTGCTGGTCGACCAGGCCGATGCCGAGATCGGCGCGGGCAAGGCGGGGTTCGTTGCTGTGCTCGACGCCGCGGTCAGCCGCGCCCGGCCGGTTTTTCTCGGTGCCTTGACCACGATCCTGGGCGTGGCTCCCTTGCTGCTCGATCCCTTCTTCAAGAGCATGGCGGTGACCATCATGTTCGGATTGGCCTTCGCGACCATTCTGACCCTGGTGGTCGTGCCGCTGCTCTACGCCGTGCTGTTCGGAATTCGGACGGATGCGGCTGCCTGAGGCGGTTGCGAGGGCAAATCCGTCCGGCACCAGCGCTGCGGCGGCCGGTTCGACCCCGGGCTCGGCGGGCAGCGGATCCGCAGCTTCGCGTGGGCGGTGGTGGCTGCGCTGCGGGACCACAGCGAGCGCTTGCTGGCCCTCGTCACCGGCTTCGCGGTAACGCCTCTGGCCGAACACAGACAAGCGCTGCCGGCGCAACTGACCGTGCCTTCCAGTCCGGCAAGATCATCATCTCAGTGCCCCTTTTCATACAGCAAGCCCAGCGATACCGATGTCCGGCGGGTGGTTCCTGGCGGATCGGGCCAAGGTGATGCTAGGAAATACGAAAGGCCGGTTGGACCTTGCCGTGCGCGTCGAGGGTCTGCAGGTCGATCGCCAGCAGCGGACCCCAGGGTGATCCCGCCCCTTATCACGAGAACTGCTCTTTTCGTATCATTGTTTTTCTATCCACAGTCAAGTCGAAAGGATGTCAGATGCCGAAACGTGAACAGACGTGGTACTGCGATTTCTGCGGAAAATCGCAGCAGGAGGCTCTGAAAATGCTTACGCAAGATAACGATGCCGAAGGCATTGCAATATGTGATGACTGTGTAGATCTTTTTGCAGAAATTCTGATCGAAGAAGGGGTCAGAGAAAGCAGGCCAGCCCGAATTGATCGAAGCATTGAGCTTCCATATGAATATCGCCAAGCAGGAGTAACTATTTTAAGTTACTTTTCCGCAGTGCTGACGCAGAAATTACCAGATCTGGATGTAAAGATACGAATAGAACAGGACGGAAATACCGTTAGGCTTGTCGTGATTTCATCAGACGGCGATTCTGCAATAATCAAAGAGGTGCTGGAATCCTACAGCCTCGTCGTTAAAGGGCGAATGGAGCCCGAACAATTGTTGTCAGATCCCCTCGATGTGTTGGCGCTTAAGAACAAGCTGGAGATGGTGCATATTGACCTGAAACGAGCGCTAGACTTATCCGGAGCGAAAGCAGGAGTGGAAGTAGACCGCTTCTCGATTGATAAGCGCTTGCAGGAATTTCCGATCCTGATCGGATCCGGACTTCAAAGTCTTCCAAACGCGCAACAATAAGGGGCTCCTTAATATTGGCGGCAGATAGAGCGGGGCAGACCATGAGGTCAAGGTTCGGCATTTATGCCGACCGCGGGGGCCTCAGGAAAGCACCAATCCGATCAATGGACATTTTCACCTGTGGGGTTCGAGGAACTCGAGCTGCTTGCCGGCCAGGCTCATTCTGGAATGCACGAAGGGGATGCTGCGGCCCGGCAGCAGCAGATGCCAGTAAATGTACTGGAAGGCCAGCTTTCCGTTGTGGTTCAGGCGGCTTTCTTTCAGCAGGCCCATCGGGCCGAACCACGGCAGCGGGAAGCGGCCAGGCACCGGCTGGACGTCGTAATTGAAATCGATGAGCACGGCCTTGCCGAAACCGGTTTCGATGAAGCAGTTGGCATGCCCGTCGGCGAGCGGTTCGGCTTCCTCGCCGGCGATTTCCCGCAACAGGTTATGCACCACCACTTCCGCCTGAAAGTGGGCTACCGAGCCGGCCTTGGAGGTCGGCACGTTGGCATTGTCCCCCACCAGGAAAACGCGTTCCGCGGCCTTGGACTTAACCCCCCGCGGCAGAATAGTTGTCGCCTCATTAGCTCTGTAATCTA
>JBFZDU010000367.1:0-7498 GCA_041307205.1 Gammaproteobacteria bacterium
TGAAACCGCCGCGATCGACCGGGGTGACGGAAACGGTTGCCGGCATGAGCGGCATGGCTTTGCCGGGCATCGGCACGATGGCCGGGATCGGGGTACCGTCGGGCAGTTCGCCGTCCGGCAGGGCGCGGGCGCCGACCATGGGCTGGCCGCTGCGCAGTTCGAAGGGGTTGGCGTGGAAGCCTTCCGTCGGGGTCTGCGGGTCGTTGGCGTTCGATACCGCCAGCACGGTGCCGGTCTCCAGCACGTCGTGGTTGCGGATGTGATACCACATGCCCTGCGCGAAGTGCGGGTAGAAGTGGCAGTGGAAGATGGCGTCGCCCACGGTCTGGTTACGGTTGCCCGCACCGCCGTTTGCCAACTCGTAGGTGTGGCCCGAGCCCGGCAGGATCTCCTGGGCGTCGAGATAGTTGGCGTTGTCGTCGTTGGGGTTGAACAGCCACTGGTGGTTGTGCAGGTGGAAAATGTGCTGCTCGAACGAGCCGGCGTGGATATTGCGGATCTTCACCTGGTCGCCCGTATAGGCGTGGTGCACGTTGGACGGGTCTTCCTGGAACAACGCGAAGTTGCCCGCGATCGGGCCGTTGGCCAGGTTGATCGGGTCACGCCAGCAGGTCGGGCCGGCGATGGCCTGGGGGTCGCATGCCTCGATCCCGGTGTTGGCGGGCGCGTTGACCAGCAGGCCGGGATCGCCGACCGTCTGGGAGGCCAGGAAGAACTCTTCATAGGCGCAGTCGGTGCAGTCGTGCATCGGACCGGTGTGCAGGCGGTTGGCGATGATCTCCGAGCCGATGCCGCCCGAACCGTAGTTGATCATGAACTGGTCTTTGACACCGGCCAGGGTGTAGGCGAGGACCGGATCGTTGTACCAGCGCGGGAACACCTGCGAGTTAGTCTGCTCGTCGTGGAACACGGAGGAGAACTCGCGATAGGGTTCCAGGCGATTGGGCAGGGCGGGGTTGCTCTTGCCCACGCTCTCCAGCGGATAGGTGCTGGGCGGGAAGCTGCCGTCGGGGTTCGGCCCCACGACAATGGCGTTGATGTCGCTGTGCACCAGCTCGCGGGTCGCGGTCAGCATGTTCAGGACCGGCAGACCGGCCTTGCCCTCGGCGATCCAGGGCGCGGCGTTCGGGTAAACGGCCTCGTAATCGATGACCGGCTGGCCCAACGCGGTGCTGCCTACGGTCGCGAGGCGCAATTCCTCTTCCGTCACCTGGCTGCGATACAGCCGTGCGCCCTTGGGCTGCACGTTCAGGCCGCCGAACATCCCGACGGCCAGGTTGCCGCTGTTGGCCTCGCTGCCGATGGTGGCGCCGTAGCTGTTGATGACATACGCGCCTTCGTGCGGCGTATACAGCTGATAGGTAATGCTCACACCCGGACCCACGAGGCTACCCTTCTGGTCGCCAGGGGCACAGTTGCCGGCGACATCGGCACCGGGGTGGTTGTTGCCGACCAGGCTGCCGTCGCTGGCGATGGTGCCGACCAGTTCGGTACCCGTGGCGTGGAAGCCGGCGCAGCGGCTGGCGACCTGGTCGTCGTTGAACAGGGCACCGGGCTGACCTTGCGCCGGCCCTTGCTGCACATCGTTGGGGTTGGCGATGGGCGCCAGCAGGTTGGTGAAGTTCACCTTCAAGCACTCGCCCGCGACCGAGCGCACGATCAGCGGCCGGGGCCGCTTGTCGGGACGCAGTCCGACGAACCCTGGGGTCAGCACGCCGCCGGCGGATTCCGGCAGGCCGGTGCGCGTGTCGATGACGTCGCGACGCAGTGCGTAAGTGATCCAGTTCGGGTTCTGCGCCCCGAGGCGGTTGAATACCGTCGGACTGTCGAATACCACCACGTTGGCGGTGATGGTGTTGTCGGCGGTGCAGCTTACCGCGGCAGAGGCGCTGCCGGGCACAAGCCCCAACAGCGATGCCGACAGGCAAAGCAGACCCAGCGCGCCCTTGGGCGTCGGGGACAACAGTCCCGACGCCGTCCCCGCTCGGCAGCGGTGATTATGCTCGTTTGTCATGGATACCCCCAAAATAAAGATTCCCGATCTTGTATGCCGGCCCTTGGCTGACGCTGGGCAGTTGGCTCTCGCCCTGCTTTGCGTTGGCCGCGGTTAAGCGATTTTTATTGCATCCGTGGCGTCTATATCGGGCGCAGCCATGCACCCTGGGGGAAGTGTGATTGAAAACGACGCGGTCCGTTACTGGACGATAGGTGGTTTTTCAGGCCCCTAGGTACAGGTGAAAACCTGGACCGATTAGGTCGGTGCACAGGGGGGGCAGACGCCTGTATTGACAACATAGCTACCTGAGCACGGGAAAATCCGGACACAGTCCCAGGCAATTGTTTTAACGGTATTAATCCTGGCTTTTACGCCGTGCCCAGCCATCCTATACGCCGTAAACAAAGACTGGCGTTTAGGACTTGAAAACCTGCCGGCATGGGGTCTTGGTACAGGCGCCCACCTGTACGCGGGCATTGCGCGTGAAAATCGCGACCTACAAATTTTTCCACCGCAATTTCGTTTCGTGCGAGCGCCCGCCCCGGCTACCACAACCACCGCGCCGCCGGGGATATGCCCAACGCCCTTTGCCCGAAGATGGGCGGAGAGGCCCGTGCCGCGTCCATGCCGCTCCGGGCCAGCCCCGAATCACCCGACCCGGAGGTACGTATCATGGCCGGAACAGACGCCAAGCCCGAACCGACTTACAGTGACGCGGCGGTGCAGGCCCGCCTCGCCGACACATTACCGCGGTGGCAGCTCGGGGATGGCTGCATTCAGCGCAGCTACCGGACAGCCGGCTGGAAGGGGACGCTGCTGGTGGTGAACGCCGTCGGCCACCTGGCCGAGGCGGCCTTCCATCACCCGGACCTCCTCGTCTCCTATGCCGCCGTGACCGTCAAGCTGGCGACGCACTCCGCCAAGGGCATCACCGACAAGGATTTCGAGTTGGCCGGGAAAATCGAAGAACTGATCATGTGGCAGCCGGGCCGCGCCGGCGGCGCGCTGGAGGGTACGCCGGACGACCCGCGCTACCGGTACATCCATTACGACTGAATTGAGCGGATCGGCGCCGACCGCTGGTCGGTTCAGCTGTAGAACGATGCCGCCTGGCAGTGCGCGACCGCGGTATCGATGAACAGCCCGACCTTGGCCGACAGGTGCTTGCGGTGCGGATACACCGCGAAGATCCCGAGCCGCGGACACGGCAGGTCCCGCAGCAGGTGCACCAGCCGGCCCTGGCCGATGTCCTCTGCCACCGCGAACGACGGCAGGAAGCCGACCCCCTGGCCGGCGACCAGGAGTTCGCGCACGGCGCGGGCGCTGTTGACCCGGATCCTGGGGTCCAGTTCGACCAGGACCGCGTCCTCCCCGCTGCCCAGGGTCAGGCGCGTCCCTTCGGGATGATTGCTGTCGATGATGCAGACGTGCCGTGCCAGCTGTTCCGGCCGTTCCGGCCGGCCGTGCGCCGCCAGGTAGTCCGGGGACGCACAGGCCACCAGGGCCGTACTGCCGAGCCGGCGCGCCACCAGCGAGGAGTCGTGCAGGGTGCCGATGCGGATCGCCACGTCGATCCGCTCCTCGATGAGGTCGACGAAACGATCGCTCAGATCGAGGCTCAGCCGGACCTCGGGAAAGCGCCGCGAGAACTCCGCCACCGCCGACATCAGGTACAGCTCCGCGAACGAGATGGGCGCCGTCACCCGCAGCTCGCCCCTGGGCGCGAGGTGATCGGACTGCACGGCGGCGTCCAGGTCGTCCAGTTCCGCCAGTAAGGGCCGGCACTGCTCGTAGTAACCCTGGCCGCTGCTGGTCGCCGCGACCAGCCGGGTGGTGCGGTGCAGCAGCCGCACCCCCAGGTGCTCCTCCAACTGCCGGACCTGCTTGCTGAGCAAGGCCTTGGAAACCCCGAAACGGCGAGCCGCCTCCGAGAACCCACCCGCCTCCACCACCGCCACGAAGGCGCGCATACACGTCAGCTTGTCCATACCGGCCGACCACTGTTCACCAAACGAACACAGTGTATCCACCGAAAGACGCATTGTTTAAGGAAATCTTGAGCACGAGACTAGGTTGTAAGCACCAGCACTGCGGTGGAACGGCCGGCCTGCCGCCTGGGCCAGACCCGCGCACCCAAATCTAAGGAGCCGTAGCAGATGACCGACCAGGCCGTGATCGCCCAGAAGTCCCCTTATGCCACCGCAGTCGAGCAGGGCAAGACCTACTACTGGTGTGCCTGCGGGCGCAGCGCGAATCAGCCCTTCTGCGACGGTTCGCACCAGGACACCGCGTTTGCGCCAGTCGCCTTTACCGCCGACAAGACCGGCACGGTGCACCTGTGCGGCTGCAAACAGACCGCTAACCCGCCGTTTTGCGATGGCAGCCACCAGGGGCTGGGAACATGAACTGGCGCGTGTCACTGTGGCCGCGCGCGGCCGCCTCGGACCGGAGCCGGCATCCGGTGGCGCGCTGTGCCCCCCGGCCCCGCAGCGAACCGACCATGCCCCCCAGGCTACCGTCCCTGTTTCTGTCCCATGGTGCGCCGGACATCGTGCTGTCCAAGCATGCCCTGCTCGACGCCCTGCGGAGCCTCGCCGCCCGGCTGCCCAAGCCGCGCGGCATCGTGGTCGTTTCGGCACACTGGACCGACGACCCGATCGGTGTGACCAGCGGCGCAGAACTGCCCACGGTGCACGATTTCAACGGGTTTCCCGACGCCCTCTATCAGCTGCGCTACCCGGCCCCGGGTGACGACACCCTGTCGGCCGAAGTGGGGCAGCTGCTGCGGCTGCAGGGGTTCGAGAACCGGCTGCACCCGCAGCGCGGCCTGGACCACGGCGCCTGGGTGCCCTTGACCATCATGTACCCCGCGGCGGATGTGCCGGTGGTCCAGGTGTCGCTGCCCTCGGGTTCGCTGCAGAACTTGGTGCGTCTGGGGGCGGCGCTCGCCCCGCTGCGGCGGCAGGGCGTGCTGATCATCGGCTCCGGCGGTTCGGTGCACAACATGCTGGAACTGAACCTGGCGGGCCGCACCGACGACTGGGCCCTGGATTTCGAAGACTGGCTGGACGAAGCCGTCGCAGGCGGCCACTTCGAGCGCTTGATCACCCCGGGCGCCTTCCCCGCGACCCTGCGCCGCGCCCACCCCTCGCTGGATCACTATGCGCCGCTGGTAGTGGCCTGGGCGGCGGGTGACCGGGACCTGCCGGGCCGCCGCATCCACCAGAGCTTCAGCTACGGCAACCTGGGGATGAGCTGCTTCGAGTTCGGCCGGGAGGCCAGCGCGGAACCCGGCCCGAGCATGCTGCCGGGCTGATCCCGGGGCCTGGCCCGGCCGGGCCGGCCAGACGCGCTTGCCACGTCGCGCCTCGCCGACCGTCAGAAATCGTGTCGGTAGCCGGCGCTCAGATAGAGGAACCGGTCGTCCCGATCCTCGCCCTGCTCCGCTTCGATCCGGCTGAACTCGACGCCAAGGTCCAATTCCAACGCGGTGCGCCTGGTCAGGCGATAGCTGGTGAACAGGCTCGGCAGCAGGCGCCGCTGCGAGCCGCCGTCATCGCGGTCGCGAAAGTCCAGGCGCAGCCGGGGCGTCAGCTGCAGGCGGTCGTTTACCGGCACCCGGCCGCGCAGCAGGACCGAGGTGATATCCATGTGCTCGGCCTGGGTGTAACGCAATCCTGCCGAGAACAGATCGCCGGACCGGAACAAGCCATTACCCACCAATTGCCCGTAAAGGTACCAGTCGTCACTGTCCAGGCCCTCGTTGCCCGGTATCCCGCTGTCGTCGCGCAGGCTATAGACGCCACCGTCCAGCAGCACCTGCCAGCGTGCGTCGAGCTGCTGGGTGAGTGAGGCATAGGCAGACCGGAAAACCAGGCTGCGATCCTTGGCCAGGCGCTCCAGCTCCTCGCGCGAGAACTCCCGTTCCAGGTCACTGAAATCGTCCAGGCCCAGGCCACGGACTGCGTTGCTCAGGGCCAGCCCGGGGCTGCGCCGGTGGTCCAGCGTGAGACCCGCCACGGTGCCGTCGCGCACCCGCCAGCTGCCGGACAGGTAGAAGATATTGAGTTCGTCGAAACTGGTGTCGTAGTCCAGCAGCGAATAGGCGGTGATGCGCTCACCCAGGTAACGCCCCTCGGCCCCCAGGGCGCGACGGTCGGTCTCACCGTCGAAACTCTGGTAGATACCGTACAGGCTGAGCAGCCAGCGATTGTCGGCGCCATTGAAATCCATTGCCAGCCCGTTGAACAGCCGATCCGAGTCGACCCCCTCCCCGGTCGCGCGCATCGGCGAGCCGACCACGTAGCGCAGCGCGCGGCGCTGGTCCAAACGGAACTGGTAATGCAGCCCGTCGAAATAGCCCAGCACCCCGGACCCCGGCAGCCGCTGCCGCCCGATCCGACCCTGGTGGTCGCCGTCGACATCGGCCAAGTCGAGGTACAGGTAGCTGACCCGCATCGGGCTGTCCCGCTCGGACAGAAAACTGTAGTCGTAGCTCCCGGCGAAGCGCCCGCTGACGTTGAGATTGCCGGTCTGTCCCTGCCAGTTGAGATTGGCGCTGTTGAGCAGGCTGGAGCGGAAGGTCTCGCTGTCACGGCCATCCAGCTTGCCGTGATCGAGCAGATAGAACTGGTCGAAACTGCCGAAGACTTGCCAAGGCTGCCGGCGCTGCGCCAGTGGCGCCCCGGCCGGGTCATGCGCTGCCGCGCGCGCCAACAGTTCGTCGAGCAGACGTTGCACCCGCCGCGCCTCGGGGCCATCGGGATAATCCTGCAGATAGCGCTCGAACTGGGCCCGGGCCTGGGCATCCTGACCGCGCTCGGCACGGGCCACGCCCAGCGCCACCCGCGCCTCGCGCACATAGGGCTCGACGCCGGCGGCGATGATCTTGTCGTAGATCGCGTTGACCCGCTGATACTGCCCGGCATTGAAGGCGAGGCGCGCCTGCCGGAACAGCTCCGCCAGCTGCTGTTCCTGTGCGCTCGCACCGGCCGGCACCGCGGGGGCATCCGGCAGCGGTTCGGCCGCGGCCTCGAGTTCGACCGCCGGCTCCGCCTCCAGCACGATGTCGAGCGTGCGATCGTTGCTGCCGGCCCGCACCTCGAAGCGGCGCGCCCGGTCAAACCGGACGCTGACGCCGGGGTCGCTGTCGAGATTGCCACTGGCCCTGACCAGGCGGATTTGCGGTAGCTGGGCCGGGCTCAGCTCCTTGAGCCCTTCCCCGGCGATGGCGCCGGGCAGCTGCGGCGCGGACCCCAGGCGGTGCAGTCGGATCTCCACCGACTCACCATAGTCCGAAGGGCTGTGCGACAGGTATTGCAGTCGTTGGATGAACTGCACGCTGACCACCACCCGACCGTCCCGGGTGACGCCGGAGACGCTCTCCAGGAAGCGCTCGCTGCCGATCGCCTGCGCCCCCTGGGCCAGTGCGAACAACAGCAGGTACGACCAGCAGTCGACCGACCTGAACCGCAGTGACGCAACAGCTTTCATTCGCACAGC
>JBFZDU010000368.1:0-2596 GCA_041307205.1 Gammaproteobacteria bacterium
ACGCCGGAAGGCGCCACCGGCAGCGTCTTGCCGGGCTCGGGGCGCCAGCGGCCGTCGTAGCGCGGTTTTTCGCCGCGCGCGCGCTGCCCCTCGCGCATGGCGTCGAGTTCTTCGGGACTGCAGTAGCAGTAATAGGCCTGACCGCTGGCCAGCATCTGCTCGATCACTTCCTTGTAGCGATATAGACGCTTGGTCTGGTAGAAGGGGCCCTCGTCGTGGTTCAGCTCCAGCCAGGCCATGCCGTCGAGAATCGCCTGCACTGCCTCAGGGGTGGAGCGCGCGATGTCGGTGTCCTCGATGCGCAGGATGAACTCGCCGCCGTGATGACGCGCGAACGCCCACGAGAACAGCGCGGTGCGCGCGCCGCCGATGTGCAGGAAACCGGTGGGGGAGGGGGCGAAGCGGGTGCGGATCATGGCGGGGCCGTGCGGAAAAAAGGGGCCATTTTACCGGATAGGGGCCCCCTAAATTGACCTCGTCGGGTCGGATGTGGTTTAATTCGCGCCGCTTCGGGGCAGTTAGCTCAGCGGTAGAGCATCGCCTTCACACGGCGGGGGTCACAGGTTCAAACCCTGTACTGCCCACCAGCCCGAACATCGAAATAAGGACCGGCATCAGCCGGTCCTTTTTCATTCCCGCGTACGGCGGCAGAAAAGCATTGCTGCATCAGGGCCCAGCCGGTATAGTGCGCGCTCCCGCACCCAGCCAATCGGTGCGCGGCTCTTTTACCCCGATCTCACGATCCCCTATTCGTCTGCCTCGATTGGTGTTGCCACAAGCGCAACAGGCCGTCGCAGGAAAAAACCACATGACTACCGAAACAACCCTTGCCACCCCGGGCTTTAACGAGCTTGGCCTGGCCGAACCTATTTTGCGTGCGATTGCCGATGCCGGCTACACCACGCCCACCCCGATCCAGGCGCAGGCGATCCCGCAGGTGCTGGCGGGCGGCGACCTGCTCGCCGCCGCGCAGACCGGAACCGGCAAGACCGCCGGCTTCACCCTGCCGATTCTGCATCATCTGTCGACCCAGGCGGCTCAAAGCAAGCCGGGCCGTCCGCGTTGCCTGATTCTGGTGCCGACGCGCGAACTCGCCGCGCAGGTCGAGGAGTCGGTCAAGACCTACGGCAAGTACCTGTCGCTCACCTCGATGGTGATGTTCGGCGGCGTCAACATCAATCCGCAGTTCAAGGCGCTGAAGTCGCGCGTGGATATCCTGGTGGCGACGCCCGGACGTCTGCTCGACCACATGGGGCAGAAGACCGTGGACCTGTCCGGCGTCGAAATCCTGGTGCTCGACGAAGCCGACCGCATGCTCGACATGGGCTTCATCCGCGACATCAAAAAGGTGCTCGCCGTGCTGCCGAAGCAGCGCCAGAACCTGCTGTTCTCGGCGACCTTCTCCGACGAGATTCGCACGCTCGCCAACGGCCTCTTGCACAACCCGAAGAGCGTCGAAGTCGCGCGCCGCCACACCACGGTGGAAGTCCTCGAGCAGTCGATGCACCGGGTGCCGCAGGCGCACAAGCGCGACCTCTTGGCGCACCTGATCAAGCACCACAACTGGCAGCAGGTGCTGGTGTTCACCCGCACCAAGCACGGCGCCAACAAGCTGGCCGAGAAGCTGATCAAGGACGGTATCGGCGCCGCCGCGATCCACGGCAACAAGAGCCAGTCGGCGCGTACCAAGGCGCTGGCCAGCTTCAAGGACGGCAGCGTGCGCGTGCTGGTGGCGACCGATATCGCCGCGCGCGGCATCGACATCGACCAGTTGCCGCAGGTGGTCAACTTCGAATTGCCCAACGTGCCGGAAGACTACGTGCACCGCATCGGCCGCACGGGCCGCGCCGGCACCACCGGCTCGGCGCTGTCGCTGGTGGATGACGAGGAACTGAGCTATCTGCGTGATATCGAGAAGCTCATCAAGCGCTCGATCGTGCGGGTCGAAATCGAGCCCGGCTTCGTGCCGCCGGCCAAGGCCGACCTGATGTCGGACGAGCGCCCGCCGCGTCCGCCGCAAGGCCGTGGTGGCCAGCGCCAGGGGCAGGGCGCCCGCCAGGGACAGCCCGGCGGCCGCACGGCGTCGGGCCGTTCGTCACAGGCCAAACCCGCAAGCGCTGGCGCCAAGCCGGCCACTGGCCGCAGCGGCGCACCGGGTCAGCCGACCCAGCCGCGCAAGCCGCGTCCGCAGGCGGCCCTGTTCTCGTCCAAGCCGGGCACGCGCGGGCACTGATCCGTTCTTCCTGACCCGGGCATCACGCCCGGGTCATCCGCGCCGCGATCCAAGTGATGCCGACCGCCACCGCGATCAGCGCGAACGCGACGCCGAGCCGGTTCAACCCGTCTGGCGCCAGCACCAGCAGCATCCCCAATTGCAGCATCATCACGCCCGACATCAATTTGAGCAGGCGGCCTTCGCGCTCGCTCAATTTTCGTGCGCCCAGGGTGAAGGCGAACACGCCCACGATGACGGCGAGCGGGATCACGTAGACCCCGTTTTACAACGCCAGATAGAGGTAATGCTGAGCGGGGCCGAGATCCTGCAGCGTCAGCAGGCGCGTGTAGACCATGGGAAAACCAGCGGTGCACAAGAGCT
>JBFZDU010000369.1:0-4030 GCA_041307205.1 Gammaproteobacteria bacterium
CGCTCTGCAGGTGGACCTGCCAGCCGAGCACCGCAGCGGCATAACGCAGGGCGCCGATGGCATGGCCGGCATCGTGTTGGCAGTAGCGCCAGGCGCGCGCGCCGTATTTCCAGGCCTCGCGCCAGTGGATGCCGCTCAGCCCGACCAGCAGATTGCCGCCGAATGCGGTCGTCCAGGCGGGGTCCGCGGTGATCGTGGCGCGTCGTTCCAGGCGGTGGTCGTGACTCTCATAGTGATACACGCCAGCCGGGACACCCGGCAGTTCGGGGCACACCAGGTAGGCCTCGGTGGGGTGCAGGTTGCCGCTCGACGGGTTGCAGCGCAGCGCCCAGCGGCTGGGTCCCTGCACTTTCCAGGCGGACAGGCCCAGCGCGAGTTCGAATAGCTGCCCGATGCTCAGCAGCTCGCGCGGCATAGCGGTCGGGGCCGGTCGGTGCAGGGCGGCAAAAGAAGTCGTCAGTTGGTCCGCGGCGAGGGGCAGATCGAGCTGCGCGCAGTCGGCATAGCGACGGAAGGGATCCGGCTGATTGGCCCAGTCGAGCTGTCCCGGACCAGGGGCGTAGCCGTCCAGCCGGTGCTTGCTGAGCTGGTGGTAGGCGCGTACCTGAGTGAGCGCGGCCTTGACGCCTGGCGGGTGCACGCGGGTGGGTCAGGGGTCGGGATCGGGGGCCGGCGCGGCCGGGTCCGGCACCTCCGCCACCGGCTCGCGGGCCGCCTGGGCGGCTTGTTCGCGCTCGTAGTGCAGGCGCTGCTGCTTCTTTTTCTCGATCAGTTCGATGTATTCCTTGGGCGTAAGGGTGACGCCGGAGTCCGGACGCTTGGTCGGCAGGTAATACCCCAGGATCGCCGCGACGATGACGGCGATGCCCAGGATGTAGACGTTGAGGCGGCTTTTCTCGCGGGCCATGATGCGGCCATGCTCGGCCAAAGCCGCGGCGCGCGCAAGCTCAGCCGGGCGTGAACACGATGCCGTGCGGCCCCTGCAGGAGCCGCAAGGGGTGGCCGTAGAGCCGGCTCAGGGTCGGGACCGTCGCCACGTCGGACAGCGGCCCGGCCCGCCATGCGCCGTCGCCGAACAACAGCAGGGCGTGGTCGCAGTAGCGCAGGGCGAGTGTCGGGTCGTGCAGCACCGCCAGCAGGGCCCGCCCGGTGGCGGTGAAGCGGGTACGCAGCAGTTCCAGCAGCCGGATCTGCCGCCCGATGTCGAGGTGGCTGCCGGGCTCGTCGAGCAAGGCGCATTGCGGATCCTGGGCCAGCAGGGTGGCGATCTCCAGACGCTGCCGTTCGCCGCCCGACAGGGTGTCGACGAAGCGCTGCTCCAGCCCGGTCAAACTGACGGCGGCCAACGCCTGGCGCGCCAGAGCCAGGTCGGCGGCGCTCTCCCAGCCCCAGCGGCCCAGGTGCGGATGCCGCCCGCTCAGTACGGCCTCCAACACCCGGGTGGGGAAGCCCGCCTCGGTGCGCTGGAACAACACGCCCAGGGTGCGCGCCAGGTCGCGGCGGCGCCATTGACTGAGTGGCCGGTTCTGCAGCCGGATCTCGCCGCCGTGCGCGGCGCGCAGCCCCGCCAGGGTGTGCAGCAGGCTGGTCTTGCCGGCACCGTTGGGGCCGAGCAGGGCCCAGCTCTCGCCGGCATGGATGCGCAGGTCCAGGCCGCGGCAGGCACAGTGGCGGCCGACCCGGACCTCGAGTCCGCGGACCGCGAGCAGGGGTGTGGTTTCAGGCATCGCCGCCGCCGTGGCTGCGGCGCAGCAGCCACAGAAAGACCGGCACCCCGAGCATGGCGGTGAGCACCCCGACCGGCAGTTGCAGCGGCGCGATCAGGGTCCGGGCCGCGGTATCGGCGGCCAACAGCAGGCTCCCGCCGAGCAGCACGGCGCCGGGCAGCAGGATGCGGTGGTCGCTGCCGCCGAGCAGCCGCACCAGGTGCGGCGTGATCAAGCCGACGAAGCCGACCGCGCCGGCGACCGTCACCGCGGCGGCCGTGAGTAGCGAGGCCAAGAGGTACAGGGTCAAGCGCAGCCGTTCCGGGTGGACGCCCAGGGCCGCGGCCCGCTGCATGCCCAGGACCGACACGTTGAGGTCGGCCGCCAGGCCGAGGCCGATCACCAGGCCGACCCCCAGTACCGCCAAGGGCAAGGCCGGCGCGGTGGCGTCGCTGAGGTCGCCCATGAGCCAGAACAGCATTCCCGGTAGTTGCATGGGCGGGCTGACGCTCAGGATGAAACTGATCAACGCCGCCCAGCCGGCGGCCACCACCACCCCGGTCAACAGCAGACGCGTCACCTGCCAGCCACCGCTGCGCCCCAGGGCGAACACCAGCAGCATGCTGAGCAGGGCGCCGGCGAACGCGGCGGGAGCCTGCCAGGCGGCCGCGGTCCCCAGCAGCAGGCTCAGCAGCACCGCTGCGGCGGCGCCGCCGGACACGCCCAGCACATAGGGGTCACCCAGCGGGTTGCGCAGCAGCACCTGCATCAGTGCACCCGCCAGGGCCAGCAGACCGCCGACGGCGAAGGCGCTCAGGGCCCGCGGCAGGCGCAGTTCGGTCAGGATGCGGTGCTCGATGCCGGCGTCGCCGTGCCACAATAGCTGCCAGAGTCGCTGTGGCGGGATCTCCACGCTGCCGGTGGTCAGGGCGATGCCCAGGGTGACCGCAGCCACTACGGCCAAGGCGAACAACAGCGGCAGGCCGCGCTCAAGCAGGGGCTGTCGGGCCGGCATCGTCGTGGCGCGCCGCTGCTTTGCCGCGCAGGCTGATCACCGGCCAGCCGCGGCGTGTCGCCTCGGCCGTCAGTAGCGGATCCGGGTCGACGGCCACCGGGTGCTCGACCCGTTCCAGCAGCGGCAGGTCGTTGTGCGAGTCGCTGTAGAACCAGGCCCCGTCCAGTGCCTGCCCCTGTTCCGCCAACCAGGCTTCGAGGCGCTGCACCTTGCCCTCGCGGAAGCTGGGCACGCCCGCCACCCGTCCGGTGTAACGGCCGTCGACCTGCTCCGGGTCGGTGGCGATCAGGTGCGGGACGCCGAAGCGCGCGGCGATCGGGGCGGTGACGAAGGCATTGGTGGCGGTGATGATCATCAAGGCGTCGCCGACCGCGCGGTGCCGCTCGACCAAGGCGCGCGCTGCCGGGGTGATGATCGGATCAATCCGCTCGACCAGGAACTGTTCGCGCCAGGCGAGCAGACGGGACAGCGGTTGGGTCGCCAGCGGGCGCAGGGAAAATGCGAGAAACTCGAAGATATCCAGGCGACCCTCGCGATATTCGCTGTAGAAGCGTTCATTTTCGCGTTCGTAGTGGTCGCGGTCGACGGCCCCGATTTCACCCAGGAACACCCCCCAGAGGTAGTCCGAATCGCCGGCCAGTAAGGTGTTGTCGAGATCGAAGATTGCCAGGGCCATGGTGTCGCGCGGGGAGAGTGCCGGATGATCGTTGGTGCCGGGCCGGTGACTATAACGCAGTGGTTACATTAGCGATAGCTTATAAAAATCAGGCGGTTGCCCGCACTGCTCGGTCTGTGGAAGAATGATCGTCAAGATTTTTTACGGTCGCCAACTGCTGTGATCGACCCCGATGGCTTCCGGCCGAACGTCGGCATCATCCTGTGCAATGACCAGAAGCGGTTGTTCTGGGGCCGGCGCGTGGGCCAAGATGCCTGGCAGTTCCCCCAGGGTGGCATCAAGGCGCGGGAAACCCCCGAGCAGGCGATGTACCGTGAGTTGGAGGAGGAGGTCGGGCTGCTGCCCCACCATGTCGAATTGCTCGGCAGCACCACCCGTTGGTTGCGGTATCGCTTGCCGCGGCGCTTCATCCGGCGCAATTCGCACCCGATCTGCATCGGCCAGAAGCAACGCTGGTTCCTGCTGCGGGTGTTGTGCCACGAGAGCGACTTCTGCCTCGACAAATGTGATAAACCGGAGTTCGACAACTGGCGCTGGGTCAAATACTGGCAGCCGGTGCGCGAGGTGATCTACTTCAAGCGGCACGTCTACGAGCGTGCCTTGGAGGAACTCGCTCCGCTGCTGTTTCCGAAC
>JBFZDU010000370.1:0-3480 GCA_041307205.1 Gammaproteobacteria bacterium
CCTGGCCGGCGAACGCGGCGTCGCCGTGGATCACGATCGGTGGCACCTTGGTGCCCTCGCGGTCTTCGCGGCGCTGCTGGCGGGCCCGCACCGAGCCCTCGATCACCGGCCCGATGATCTCCAGGTGCGAGGGGTTGAAACCGAGGGCGACGTGCATGATGCCGCCGGGGGTTTCGACGTCGGAAGAGAAGCCCATGTGGTACTTGACGTCGCCCGAACTCATGATGCCGTGGCGCTTGCCGCGCCCTTCGAACTCGTCGAACAGATCCTGCGGCGGCTTGCCGATGATATTCACCAGCACGTTGAGTCGGCCGCGATGGGCCATCCCGATCACCGCTTCCTCCATGCCGTTCCTGCCGGCGCGCTGGATCAGTTCGTCCAGCAGCGGGATCAAGGCCTCTCCACCCTCCAGGGAGAATCGCTTCTGTCCCACGTAGCGGGTGTGCAGGTACTTCTCCAAGCCTTCCGCGCCGGTCAGGGCCTGCAGGATCCAGCGCCGGTCAACGGCGCTCAGTTCGGGCCGGCAGCGGTAGGTTTCGACGCGTTGCTGGATCCAGCGCTTCTCCTTGGTGTCGGTGATGTGCATGTACTCGGAACCGACCGTCCCGGTATACACCTCGCGCACCAGGTCGAGGATCTCGCGCAGTTCCATGCGGTCGGGGGCGAACAGCGAGCCGGTGTTGAAACAGGTGCGCATATCGCCTTCGTTCAGACCGTAGAACTCCGGCGTGAGGTCGGGCAGGGGGTAGATGTCGCTCAGCCCCAAGGGGTCCAGCCGGGCGTTCTGGTGGCCGCGTACCCGGTAGGCGTTGATCAGGCGTAAGACCGAGGCCTGCTTGGCCGCAGCCCCCGCGGACAGGGTCGGTCCGGCGCCTTCGCTGCGGCGCGGTTGCTCCCGGGCCAAACGCTCGAAGTTGGCCCGGATCGGCCCGTGCGGCGTGTCCGGCCGGTCGGACCCGGCGCCGGGCGGCAGGTCTTCGAAGTGCCGGCGCCAGTCGAGCGGGACGCTGGCCGGATCCGCCAGGTAGGACTCGTAGAGCGCCTCGATAAATGCTGCGTTGCCACCGGAATAGGCCGAAGACGCACCCAGAAGATCGAGAGAGTTTGACATAATCGGACGCTCGTAATATTGCGGGGGTGGTGGCAGAACTACCTGGAATCCTTGCCAGTCTAGCACAGGGGTGTCGGCGTGGTAGGTGTACAAGAAATTAGTATTATCATACTAAATTTGTTCCAGCAGGGTATGCTGCGGTGCAGCAGATGCGGCGCTGGACCGCGCCCGCCGGATCATTAAGAATCCGCGCTGTATCCCTAGTTACTGAGCAGCGACGCAGTGGGGTTTCGCCCGCGTGACGAAGAGAAGAGCCTGGCCTCTCTGGAGGCCGATGTGGCCTATTTCGACGCCAGACTGTCGCTGACCGCTCAACCCCGGACCCTTTACCAGTTGGCCCAGGTCAAGACCTACCACGAGCTGCAGGAGTTCTATCAATCCGTGGTCGAGCGCCGCCGCAAGGTCCGCCGGAGCAAGGCGGCCGCCCGCCGCCCAGACAGTAGCTGAGCGGGATCCCGCTGGCGACGCGTTGCGTCGCAAGGGTGCAGGGGTCCTGTACCAATGCGGTGCAGTGACGGCTGCGGCGGCCTGCCGAGCGACGTATGAAATGTTTTCCAAATCAGTCTGTTGCCGATAATGGCGGGACTGTTGAACATTGGCATGGTTATTGATTGCATGTCGGCTTGTGGCAAGGCTGACGTAGTGGGGTTGGTCCATGGTCAATTTATCCGGCGTTCCGCGCCGTCCGGTACTGCTGATGGTGCTGGATGGGTTTGGGGTCAACCCCAGCCGACTCAACAACGCCGTGGCCGAGGCGGAAACGCCCTGTCTCGACGACTATTTCAGCCGTTGTGCGCACACTCTGCTGCAGGCCTCGGGTCCGGCGGTAGGCCTGCCCGATGGGCAGATGGGCAATTCCGAGGTCGGGCACCTGACGCTGGGCGCCGGCAGCGTGATCCGCTCCGACATAGTTCGTATCAACGACGCCATTGCCGCCGGGGAGTTTTTCACCAATCCGGCGTTGCTGGCCGCCACTGACCTGGCCGTGGAACGGCGGCGTCCGCTGCACCTGATCGGCCTGGTGTCCGACGGCGGCGTGCACAGTCATATCGACCACCTGATGGCGCTAATCCGGCTGTGTCGGCGGCAGGGTGCCGCGCCGCTGCTGCACATGATCACCGACGGTCGGGACACGGCGCCGCAGTCGGCCCTGAACTATCTGCGGCCGCTCGAGAGCCTGCTGCACGAAAGCGGCGGGTCCATCGCCAGCGTGACCGGGCGGTATTACGCAATGGATCGGGATCAGCGCTGGGATCGCACCGAACTGGCCTGGCGGGCGCTGGTGCTGGGCAAGGGACAGCAGGCGCGCACCGCCGAGACCGCCATCCGCAGCGCCTACGCCGCCGGTGACACCGACGAGTTCATCCGCCCGATCCTGCTGCCCACGGCGCAGCTGATCGCGGCCGACGACCCGGTGATCTGCTTCAATTTCCGCAAGGACCGGCCACGGCAGCTGGTGGCCGCGCTGGGATCGCCCGGCTTCGCCGGCTTCGACCGCGGCACTGCGCCGCTGGCCGCGATCACCTGCATGATGCCCTACGATCGCGCCCTGGGGATGCCCTACGCCTTCGAGCCGGAAGAGCCCGCGACCACGCTGGGCGAAGTCGTCAGCACCCTGGGGTTGGCGCAGTTCCATTGCGCCGAGACCGAGAAGTACGCGCACGTGACCTATTTTCTCAATGGCGGGCGTGCCACGCCCTACGCCGGCGAGACGCAGCACCTGGTGCCCTCGCCGGGTGTTGCCACCTACGATCTCAAACCCTCGATGAGTGCCGCGCAGGTGGCCGACGCGGTGATCGCCGCCATCGGCACCGGGCGTTATGCCCTCATCGTGGTGAACTTCGCCAACGGCGACATGGTCGGCCACACGGGCGTGCGGCACGCCGTCTTGGAGGCGGTCGAGACCCTGGACCGCGAGGCCGGCCGGGTGCTGGACGTGGCCGAGCAGGCCGGCTACTCGATCCTGCTCACGGCCGACCACGGCAACTGCGAGGAGTTGATCGACCCGGTCACGGGCGAGCCGCATACCCAGCACACGACCTATCCGGTGCCCTGCCTGGTGCTGGACCAGGACGAGTGGCAGCTGTCCTGCAGCGGGGGTCTGGCAAATGTCGCGCCGACCGTGCTGCAGTTGATGGGCATCGACAAGCCGGCCAGCATGGCCGCCGGTACGCTGCTGCTGCGTCAGCTGCCGCAGCGGCTGCCCAACCGCCGCGCCGCAGTGCACGGCCAGCCGCGGCGGCGCTTGCGCGGTGTGGCCTGACGGGGCATAGGGCCACGCCCGGCGGCCAAGCCGACCGGGTGGTGCTACGCGCTCAGCCGTCGATGCGGCGATAGCGGATGCGGTGCGGCTGCACCGAGTCCTCGCC
>JBFZDU010000371.1:0-3618 GCA_041307205.1 Gammaproteobacteria bacterium
GTCGTGCCGCCTGCCTCGAGCCACCCCATGCCCCGCTCCCTTACCCCGTTCATCGTCGCCTTGTTGCTGCTGGCGCCGTTGGCAGTTCGTGGCGACGAACGGCCGTTGCGCGTACTGGTCAGCGTGTTGCCACTGCAGCTGCCGGTCGAGCGGGTCGGCGGCGCGGCGGTGCGGGTGGATGTGCTGGTCGGCGCCGGCCAGAACCCGCACCACTACGAGCCCAGCCCGCGCCAGATGGCGGCGCTGGCGGACACGGACCTGTTCCTGGGCATCGGCGTGCCTTTCGAGCAGGCCTGGCTGCCACGGGTCACCGCCGCCAATCCGCAGTTGCGGGTGTTGGACGGACGCGCTGGGATGTCCCTGCGGCGTAGCGAGGACGATCACGGCCACGACGAGGGCCATGGCCACCGGCATGCAGCCCTCGACCCGCACGTGTGGACCGATCCGCAGCGGGTGCGGGTGCTGGTCGCTCGCCTGGCAGCGGTTCTGTCGGACTTGCGCCCCGCTCAGGCAGCGGCATTCGCCGCCAACGCGGCGCGCCTCGATGCGGATCTGGCGGCGCTGGATCTGAGACTGCAACGCCGGCTGGCCTGCATTGAGGACCGGCGTTTCCTGGTCTTCCACCCCGCCTGGGGCTATTTCGCCGAGCGCTACGGGCTGGAGCAGGTGGCGATCGAATTCGAGGGCAAGGAGCCGGGTGCGCGCACTCTGGCTGCGGTCATCGACGCCGCCCGCGCTCAGGGGATGCGCCGGGTGCTGGTGCAACCCCAGTTCAGTCGGCACAGCGCTGCGGCGGTCGCCGCGGCGCTGCAGGGCGAGGTGGTGGTGGCCGACCCGCTGGCGCCGGACCTGCTGCAAAACCTCGAACGGGTGGCGGAGCTGATCGGGGCGGGGTGTACGCCATGACCGCAGCGATCGAGGTGCATGGACTCCATTTCTCCTACGGTGGCCCGCGGGTGCTGCAGGATATTGAGCTGACGGTGCCGCAAGGCGAGTTCCTGGGCGTGGTCGGTCCCAACGCCGGCGGCAAGAGCACCCTGCTCAAACTGCTGCTGGGGCTACTGCTGCCTCAGAGCGGCAGCGTGCAGGTGCTCGGGCGCAGCCCCGAGGCGGCCCGCACCAGCGTCGGCTATGTGCCGCAGTACCCGGCATTCCGCCGCGATTTCCCGATCACCGTCGAGCAGGTCGTGCTGACCGGCTGCCTGGGGCAGGGAAACATGCTCGGTGGCTGGTCCCGGGCAGACCGCGCCGCCGCCCACCGGGCGATGGCCGAAGCCGAGGTCGAGGTCCTCGCCGACCGGCGCATCGAGACCCTGTCCGGCGGCCAGCTACAGCGGGCCTTGGTGGCGCGCGCGCTCGCCGGCACGCCGCGCATCCTGATCCTGGACGAGCCGACGGCCAACATCGATATGCGGGTGGAGAGCGACATTTTCGACCTGCTCAAGCAGCTGAACCGGCGCATGACCATCGTCGTGGTCTCGCACGACGTGGCCTTCATCTCGCGCTACGTGCACCGGGTCGCCTGCCTCAACCGTACCCTGATGTGCCACCGTACCCAGGACATCGACGGCCAGACCATCCGGCAACTCTACGGCGAAGGGGTGCGTATGGTCGCGCATCGGCATTAACCCGGACGGAGCAGAGCTTTGGAATTCCTGACAGCGGTCGGTCAGTACAGCTTCCTGCAAACCGCCCTGTTGGCCGGCCTGCTGGCCAGTCTGGGCTGCGGCGTGATCGGACCCTACGTGGTGGTCAAGCGCATTGGCTTTCTCGCCGGCGGTATCGCCCATTCGGTGCTCGGCGGCATGGGCGCGGCGCTCTACTACGGCTGGGATCCGCTCGCCGGCGCCCTGCTGGCCGCGATCCTCGCGGCGCTGTTGATCGGCTGGGTGAAGCTCAACTGGCAGGCTCAGGAGGACACCCTGATCGGCGCCCTTTGGGCCATCGGCATGGCCGTGGGCGTGTTGTTCATCGCCCGTACGCCGGGCTATGGTACGGACCTGATGGCCTATTTGTTCGGCAACATACTGCTGGTACCGACCGATGCCCTGTGGCGCATGGCCGGGTTGGACCTGTTGCTACTCGCCGTTGCGGGGCTGTTTCACCGCCAGTTCCTAGCGGTCGCGTTCGACGAGGAATTTGCGCGGTTGCGCGGCGTACCCGTGACCTTTTTCTACCTGTTGCTACTGTGCCTGGTGGCCGTGACCGTAGTACTGCTGATTCAGGTGGTGGGCCTGATCCTGGTAATCGCCCTGCTGACCCTGCCGGCTGCGATCGCCGGGCACTATGTGCATACTCTGGGCGGCATGATGTTGCTCGCCACCCTGCTCGGAGGCCTGTTCACCAGTGCCGGCCTGGCCGTGGCCTACGGTCAGGACCTGCCGGGTGGGGCCACCATTATCTTGCTCGCGGGCGCCGCTTACGTGGTCTCGGCGCTCGCCTCCCGGGCGGTGTTGCGTTGGCGAGCGCGCCGGGCCTTGCCCGATCGGGTCGGGGTGCAGCCTTGAACGCCCCCCGTAGCGCCGACCGGGGCGTGCTGCAATACGCCGAGCGCCTGTGCCAGCGCCGCGGCCTGCGACTCACGGCCCAGCGCCGGCGCGTATTGCAGGTCATATGCGGAAGCGACCGGCCGCTCGGTGCCTACGAGATTCTCGAACAGATTCGCCACGAACTGCCACGGGCGGCGCCGCCGACCGTCTATCGCGCCCTGGAGTTTCTGCTCGCCCAGGGCCTGGTGCACCGGCTGGAGACCCTGCATGCCTTCGTCGGGTGCAGCCATCCTGAAGAACACTTGCACAGCGGCCAATTCCTGATTTGCAGCGCCTGTGGCGAGGTCACCGAGTTGGAGGACCAGGCGATCAGCGACAGCTTGGGGCAGGCCGCGGCCGCGACCGGGTTCCGACCCAGTCGACGGGTCGTGGAACTGACCGGGACCTGCGCCGGTTGCACGTCGGCGCGGGACCGCGAATGAGGCGCCTCCTGATCTCCCTGGTGCGCGGCTACCAGTTGCTGCTCAGCCCGATCCTCGGGAACAACTGTCGCTATGTGCCCAGTTGCTCGGCTTACACCATCGAGGCGATGCAGAAATGGGGTGCGCTGCGCGGCTTGTGGATGGGCATCAAGCGGGTGGGGCGCTGTCATCCTTTTCACGAGGGTGGCTATGACCCGGTGCCCGACCCCCCGCCGCAGCGGGAGCCGTAGCGCGAGCGGGCCACGTGCGGCTCAGCCCGGATCACACTTGGCCCGACCCGGGGAAACGCTTGGGGCCACCTGTGGGGTAGCATTGGGGCCAAAGCCACTCTGCGGGGGGCCGATGCTGGAGTTTCTGCACAATACCCTGGAGCTGTCCCTGGCCTCGGCACCCTGGCTGGTGTTCGGGCTGGTCGCGGCCGGCCTGCTCAAGGCGTGGCTGCCCATGGAGCTGGTCGGCCGCCGGCTTGGCGGCCGCGGCCTCGCCGCGGTGGCCCGGGCTGCCCTGCTGGGGGCGCCGCTGCCGCTGTGCTCCTGCGGCGTCTTGCCAGCGGCGCTGACGCTGCGCCGCGCCGGCGCCTCCAAGGCCGCGACCACCGCCTTCCTGGTGGCGACGCCCGAGACCAGCGTCGACTCGGTTGCCGTCTC
>JBFZDU010000372.1:0-16230 GCA_041307205.1 Gammaproteobacteria bacterium
CGATCCGCGGGCCGCCACTCCGGACGGGCAGGGCGGCGCCCTCACTATCCCGGGCGACTGGCGCGAAACCATGAGCACTCACTGGTTTCACGACCACATGCTCGATTTCACCGCCCAGAACGTCTACAAGGGCAACGCGGCGATGATGAATTATTACAGTGCCCTGGACCGGGGCAACGAGGGCCTCGACTGCCACTATGAGGACCCGGCCCATGTGAACCTGTGCTTCCCGAGCGGCACCGCGCTCGACTGGGGCAACCGCGACTACGACGTGAACCTGCTGGTGGCCGACAAGGCCTGGGACAGGAACGGCCAGCTGTTCTTCAACATCTTCAATCTCAACGGCTTCCTCGGCGACCGCATGACCGTCAACTGGCTGTACAAGCCCTACCTCGACGTGCGTGCCCGCAAGTACCGCCTGCGCATCCTCAACGGCAGTGTGTCGCGCCACTTCAAGATCGCCCTGGTGGATGCCGCCGGCAACCGGGTGCCCTTCTACCTGATTGCCAACGACGGCAACATCATGGAGCACGCGGTCCGGTTCCCGAACGCCGAGTCGCAGGACCTCCCGGAGCAGGGGATCGCCGAGCGCTACGACATCATCGTCGACTTCGGCCAGTTCGAGGCGGGCGAACGGCTGTACCTGGTGAACCTGCTGGAGCACGAGAACGGGCGGGGGCCGGAGCGGGCGATTGCCCTGCAGGAGGTCTTGCAGGGGCTGTACCAGGGCGACCCGGCGGTGGGGTCGTTCCTCGAGTTCCGGGTGCAGCCCTTCGATGGTCAGGACCTGAGCATGGATCCGGCGGAATACCTGGAGGGCGGAAAGACGATGATCCCGCTGCCCCGGATCACCGCCGATGAACTGGCCGCGGCCAAGCATCGCAGCTTCGAATTCGGCCGCAGCAATGGTACCGACACTCAGCCCTGGACCATCAAGACCGATGGTGGTCAGGGGCTGGGCATGGATCCGCGAAGGCTGTCCGCGGCACCGGAAGAGGGCGCGTTGGAGATATGGCACCTGGAGAATGGCGGCGACGGCTGGAGTCACGCGGTACATATCCATTTCGAGGAAGGGCAGATCCTCAAGCGCGGCGGCAAGGCTCCGCCGGCGTGGGAGAAGTGGGCGCGCAAGGACGTGTACCGGCTCGGCCCTTTGCCGGACAGCCTGCAAAGCGTCGATGTGGCCATCCGCTTCCGGGAGTTTCTCGGCACCTACATGGAGCACTGCCACAACACCCAGCACGAAGACAACGCCATGCTGCTGCGCTGGGATGTCCAGAACCCCGGCCAACTGGTCGCCATGCCGACACCCCTGCCCGAGTGGGAAGGGGTGTTCTACGAGCCGTCCTTCACCCTGGCGACCTACCAGGTCGGCGACCTGGATGCGGCCGAGGATTTCCTGGCGTCGCTAGGCGAAGACCCGGTCCACAACCTGGCGCCAAGCGCCGACTTCACGACCCAGTGTACCGGGTTGGATTGCAGTTTCACCGATGCGTCCAGTGACAGCGACGGGTCGATCACCGCCTGGGCCTGGGACTTCGGCGACGGGGCGACAGCCTTCGAGGCCAGCCCCGAACACCAGTTTGCCGCGGCCGGTGACTATACCGTGAGCCTGACGGTGACCGACGACGCTGGCGCCGCGGCGTTGGCCAGCGCGCCGGTGACGGTCAGCTTACCCAATGCGCCGCCGACGGCCGGTTTCAGCTTCACCTGCACCGGCCTGAGTTGTCGCTTCGCGGACGGTTCCAGCGACAGCGACGGCGCGATCGCCGCCTGGTCGTGGTATTTCGGTGACGGCCAGACCGCGGTATCGCAGCACCCGCAGCACGCCTACGCGGTTCCGGGTGCCTACCAGGTGATGCTGATAGTGACCGACGACGCGGGCAGTCGCGGCGGGACCACGCAGTTGGTCGTCCCCGACCTGGAAGACGGCGGCGAAGCGGCGGCCGTCTGGGCCGATTTTGGCGGCGACGGCAAGGCCGATATCCTGCTGCGGCACAGCGACACCGGTCGCTTGTACCTGTACCAGATGGACGGCCACCTCCGTACCGGCAGCGCCATCGGCGCCCTCAGCCCGTCCTGGGAGGTCGCCGGCATTGCCGACCTGGGTGGCGACCGCAAGGCGGATATGCTGCTGCGGCACAGTGACACCGGACAGCTCTACCTGTACGAGATGGACGGCAGTGTCCGCCACGGCAGCAACATCGGCAGCCTGAATCCGGTCTGGGCGGTCGCCGGCCTCGGTGATTTCGGCGGCGACGGCAAGGCCGATATCCTGCTGCGGCACAGTGACTCCGGCCGCCTGTACCTGTACCAGATGGACGGCAGGCTCCGCACCGGCAGTCCCATCGGCGCACTGGACCCGGCCTGGAAGATCGTCGGCATCGGGGACCTGGGGGGCGACGGCAAGGCCGACATCGTGTTGCGGCACAGCGCCACCGGCGAGCTGTACCTGTACGAGATGGACGGCAATGTGCGTACCGGCAGCGCCATCGGTAGCCTCAGCCCGTCCTGGGATCTGGCCGGCCTCGGCGACTTCGGCGGTGACGGCAAAACCGACCTGCTGCTGCGGCATGGCGCGTCCGGCCATCTGTACCTGTACGAAATGGACGGCCACCTGTGGTCCGGCAGCAGCATCGGCAATCTCCACCCGGACTGGAAGGTCGTGCAGGTCGCGGATTTCGGCGGCGACGGCAAGGCGGATATCCTGCTGCGCCACCGCGATACGGGCCGGCTGTTCCTGTACCAGATGGACGGTGCCACCCGCAGGGGCAGCGCAGTGGGTGGGCTGGCGGCGGCCTGGGTCGTGCAATGAAGCCGGAGCAGCCCAGCGGGATTGCCACGCCGCGCCGGCGCGGCTGGCCATTGCGCCGCAAACGGGCGACCCGGATGCGCATGGCCGTTGCCGTGCTGATTGCGGGGCTGGCCGCGTGCATAGGGGTGAGCCTGCTATTCGCCGCGGGGGCGGGTCGCGCTGCCGCCGCCCCCGCGGGATCACCCTGGGGTGCGGACTATTTTCCCAATCCGGTACTGGTGAACCAGGACGGGGAGCGCCGCCACTTCTATGACGATCTGCTCAAGGGCAAGGTCGTTGCCATCAACTTCATCTTCACCAGTTGTCCGAACGCCTGCCCGGTGGAGACGGCGAAGCTGCGCCAGGTCCAGCAGGCGCTGGGCGAGCGGGTCGGCAAGGACGTGTTCATGTATTCCATCAGCATCGATCCGGCGCGCGACACCCCGGCGGTGCTCAAGGCCTATGCACAGCGCTTCAAGGTCGGTCCGGGCTGGGAGTTTCTGACCGGGAGGCAGGAGGACATTAGGGCGCTGCGCAAGCAGCTGGGCCTGTTTGCCGGCGACCGCTCGGAGCAGGAGAACTTCGATGACCACAGCCTGAGCCTGATCGTCGGCAACGAGGCGACCGGGCGCTGGATGAAGCGTTCGCCTTTCGATAATCCGAGGGTGCTGGCCGACCTGCTCGGCGGGGCGCTGCACAACTACAAGACACCGCGCGCGGGGCGCCTGAGTTACGCCGCCGCTGCGCCGGTCGACCGGTTCGAGCGGGGCGAGAACCTGTTCCGCAGCCGCTGCGCCGCCTGCCATACCCTCGGCGCGGGCGATGGCCTGGGTCCGGACCTGCTGGGCGTGGCAGCGCGGCGCGATCCGGACTGGCTGCTGCGCTGGATCAAGGCGCCGGACCGGATGCTGGCGGCAGGAGATCCGATTGCGCTCGCCCTGTTCGAACGCTTTGCGCAGTTGCCGATGCCCAACCTGGGCCTCAACACCGTCGACGCCAAGGCCGTGCTCGACTATATCGCCGCCGCGACCCAGCGCCAGGCCAAACCGCCGCCTTGACCCGGTAAGGCCGGCACCTCAGGCCCCGGCCAGCAGCTGCTGGGCCTCGGCCACGACCGGGTTGTGGCGGTCGTCCGGCCCGTTGCAATACAGCACACTCGCCGCCAGGTAGCGCTCCCGCCACGGCGTACTCAGCTGACTGGCATTCTCGAACGCCGCCTCGGTGAACTTGTAGTCATGCGCGCCCAGGTTCCTGGTCACCGTGTAGTGGCGGGCCAGCGCCAGGAACGGCGCCGCGGCGCCGCCGCCCGACAGGTAGGCCAGGCCCTTGCGCGCGGCGCGCAGGCGATCCGTCCCCAGGTCGGCGAAGATCTCCGCGAGCCGGTCCTGGCCCGCCGCCGTCGGCTCGACCGGGTTCAGGCCATCGATGGTCAGGTCGCGCTGCGGGTCCGCGCGCATGAGCTCCCGGAACAATGGCAGGAAGGCCGCGCCCTGCAGCAGCAACAGCGCCCGGGTGGCGTCATCCCGCGCCTGCCGGAACCCATAGTGCAGGGCGTTGCAGGTGGTGTTGGCGTGCACTGCGATGATCCCGGATTGGCGCAGCAGCAACTCGCCGGCCGCCAGGAACAGCGCCTGCCAGATCTGCGCCGGCGCGACGCCGCGGCCCAGCAGCGCAATGACCGTAGCGACCGCCTCCGCGTCCGAACCCGAGCGCAGGACCGGCAGCAAATCGGTATCGGGCGCCAAGCGGCCCTGCTGGTGCAGCCAGCCCGCGGGCAGCCCGGCTGACAACGCCAGGTTGCGCCGCCAGGGTCGGTCCGGCGGCAGGTCGGCCCGGGCCGGGTTCGGTCCCTCGCCATGGTTCTGCAGCGCATAGACCAGCGAGCGCAGCATGGGCTCGGCGGGCCCCGGCCCGAGCACCCGGAGCAAGCGGTGGCAGTTGGCCGCGGTGATCGCCTTGTGGCCGAGGTGCCGGAAATCCCGGGCGGCGTAACGGAACAGCGGCTCGAACACCGCCGCGAGCGGCAGGCTCTGCAGCAGGGCGCTGACCGCGGCGTCGGCCGCCTCCGCATCCCAGCGTTCGACCGCGTCGACGAAGCTGGCCAGGACCCCGTCGGCAGTGGGACTGGCCGGTCTGGTTGGCGGACCCAGGGTCCAGCCGGTCTCGGCCGCGTTCTGTGCCTGGGCGACTTTGAACCGGTCGGCCGCCCACAACAGCGGCAGCCAGCGTTCGTCGGCCCGGCCGTGCACCGTGGTCAGGTGCACCGCCTGCAACGCCATGAAGGCGTGGTATTTGAACCCGACCACCGGGTAGGGCGACACCTCCAGGGCGGTCGCTTCGGCCAAGGCCCCCAGCAGTCGTTCATGACCGAGCCCGCCGCGAATGCGCTGCACCAGCGCCTCCAGCAGTCGGTCCCGAGGCGTATCGCGGAGCAGCTGCAGCAGCTGCGCGTCACCCGAATTGCGGTCGACCGCCGCAGCGGTCCGCGCCAACGGCGGCAGGGTGGCGGCGGCGGTTGCGAGAGTCAAGCCTTCGAGAAAACGTCGGCGGCTGGGCATTTCTGACCTCGATCTCAACGGACTGTCTCTGCTATAGACCGCCGGCGCCCGCAGAATGTCCGGAGCGCCGGAGGTGCGGCGACTCGGCTACCATGTGGGGGCGCTCAACGCCTGATCCGGGCAGTCGCTGCGGAGCCCTAGCTTGAGGTTGGTTCGTCCTGAGTCGTGCCGGCGCGTACGACATTTAGTTTTGGTCCTGATCCTGCTGCTGTGCGCTGGGGCGGGCAACGCCGCGGCCGCTGCGATCGAGTGGGTCGAGGGTGCGGACGGCCCCGACGCGGTGCGGGTCAACCTCTGGTTCTTCTGGTCGGAGCATTGCCCGCATTGCCGCGAGGCGCTGCCCTTCGTGGCGTCCCTGCAGCGCGACCATCCCTGGCTGCGGGTCCATTCGCACGAACTCAGCAGTAGCCGCGAGCATGTCGCCCGCTATGTGGCGCTGGCCGCCGCCCTGGGCCAGGAGGCGCGCGCGGTACCCGCCTTCTTCGTCTGCGGTCGCATGTTCACCGGCTACGACCGGCCCGAGGGCATGGGCCAGGCGGTCCTCGATGCGGCGCGGCTATGTCGGGACCGGACCGCCACGCCGGCGACCACGGTGCGGGGCGGGGCCGTCGCCGGCGGCGCCACGGCCGCGCCGCAAGTGTTGCGCTTGCCGGTGTTCGGCGAGGTCGACGCCAGGACCGTCTCGCTGCCGTTGTTCACCCTGGTGATCGCCGGGCTCGACGCCTTCAACCCCTGTGCCTTCTTCGTGCTGCTGTTCCTGCTCAGTCTGCTGGTGCACGCTCGCAGTCGCGCCCGCATGTTGCTGATCGGGGGCAGTTTCGTGCTCGTGTCCGGTCTGATCTATTTCCTGTTCATGGCGGCCTGGCTCAATCTGTTCCTGGTGATCGGCGGCGCCCCGGTGGTGACGCTGGCGGCGGGGCTGGTGGCGGTGCTCATCGGCCTGCTCAACACCAAGGACTGGTTCTACTTCCGCGCGGGCCCGAGCCTGTCGATCCCTGCGAGTGCCAAGCCCGGGTTGTTCCGGCGCATGCGCGGTCTGCTGGCGGCGGACCGGCTGACGGCCTTGCTGCTGGGCACGGTCACCCTGGCCGTGGCGGCCAACAGCTACGAACTGCTTTGCACTGCGGGGTTTCCGATGGTGTACACGCGGGTACTTACGCTGAACGGCCTTGATGGTGCCGCCCGCTACGGTTACCTGCTGTTCTACAACCTGGTCTACGTGGTGCCGCTGCTGGTGATCGTCGGGCTGTTCACGGCGACGCTCGGGGCGCGCAAGTTGACCGAGCGGCAGGGTCGGTTCCTGAAGCTGGTGTCGGGGCTGATGATGCTGGGACTGGGGCTGGTCATGCTGTTCGCGCCGGACCTGTTGAACCGGCTGTGGGTGGGGGCGGCACTGCTGGCTGGGTCCTTGCTGCTGGCCTACCTATTGCACCGGATCGAGGCGCACCGCCAGGCGCCGGTCAACCCCAGCTAAGGCGCCGGTTCGGCCACGGGCGTTCGCGGTACGACCGACCGCGGCTGACGGCGGGCTGGCCTGGGCCGGAGTGGTTTTTTTGAACTATTCGCTGTACAAGCAGTCACATCTCCGTAATATTTCTGTAGCCTTCTTGTAACGCCTGCCCCCCCCCGAGCGCTTGATCCGAGCCCGGCAGGTGGTCTTGGCGATCGTTTTTCGGAGCCCCGGATGACTGTTCCCCGCTTCATCCACAGCCGCACCGGCGGGTGGCTTGCCGCGCTTGGTTTTGTCGTCGCCTGGTATGCCGTGCTGCAAGGCGTGGCCTACCTGGCGCTGGCCGTGGCGCCAAACCTCGATGCCATGCCGCTCGATCTGGCCGTTCACCTGGGGCTGGGGGCGGTACTGTATGCAATGAGTCGCAGCCTGCGCTGGTATCTGCCGGCGGTCGGCTTGCTGCTGGCCGCGCTGCACCTGAGCAATGCGGGCAAGATCGCGGTGCTGGGCGGACCCATCATGCCGGACGACGTTCTGGCCGTGCGCAACCTGTTCCTGCTGCTCCAGGGCTGGCAGCTGGCCGGGGTGGTGGCGATCGTCGCGGTGCCCTTGTCGCTGCTGCTGCTGATGATCGCCTGGCGCTCCTTGCGGGCCTGGGTGATGGTGAGTGTCTCGGCCGTCGCGGTTGCCGGCTTCGCCTTGGCCCCGGGCGCGGTGGTGGCGGCGCTGGATGCGACATTCGGGACCAGCGTCTGGAACCAGCGCGGCAACTATGAGGCGCGTGGCCTGCTGCTGCACCTGACCCAGGAGGGCGCGCGCTACCTGGTGCGGGCCGGGTCGCCGCCGCCGGACGCCCAAGTCGCGGCGGCGTTGACGCAACTCGCCCCGCTACCGGGCGCCGCGCCGGCAGTCCAGGCCGTGGCGGTGGCGGTGTCGAACCCGCGGCCGCGCAATGTGCACGTGATCCTGCTGGAGTCCTTCTGGGACGTTGCCAGGCTGTCGGCGGCCGGGCTGTCGTCCGACCCGGTGGATCCGCGTTTTCGCGCCCTGTGGCGCGAGACCGGACACAGCCAGGCCATGTCGCCGGTGTTCGGCGGCTATACCGCCAATGCCGAGTTCGAGGTGCTGTGCGGCTTTCCGGTGACCGAAGATGCGGTGTTCTTCGAGGGTTGGCTGCGCCGCGACGTGCCTTGCCTGCCACGCCACCTGGCCGCGGCCGGTTATCACAGCATCGCCTCGCATCCAAACATCGCGGCATTCTGGAACCGCGTGAATGCCTACGACCGGATCGGTTTCGACAGCTACTGGTCGGACCAGGATTTCGTGCTGGACGACATGAACCGGGAGTTTCTCAGCGACGCCTCGCTGTACCGTCAGGTGCTGCAGAAGATCGGGCGGACGGTGGCTGCCGAGACGCCGGTTTTCAACTACATAGTGACCTTCTTCGGCCACCTCGACTACCCGCTGAATGCGCAGCGCCCCAAACGCATCGAGACCGGCGGCGACAACGCGCTGGTGAACGGGTACGCCAATATCATTTACTACAAGTCGCGCGAGCTGATGGACTTCCTCGACGAGTTGCGCCGGATCGATCCGGGCAGCCTGATCGTGCTGTTCGGCGACCACCTGCCCTTCCTCGGCCCGAACTTCGCCGGTTTCACCGACAGCGGCGTGCTGGCCGACAACCGCTCCAAGTTCGATGCCCCCATGGTCTATCGGTTCGTGACCACACCCCTGGTGGTCATCGACGGCCAGCGCGGACCGCTGCGCCTGGGTGACGTCCCCATGTACCGCTTCCCGGGGCTGATCCTCGACCTGCTGGGGGATTACCGCCCCACCGTGATGCGCCTGCTGGACGGCGGCCCCGACCAGGTGATGCGTCCCTTGCCCGGCATGCACCTGGTGGTGCAGGGCGGGCAGCAGCTGCTGTGCCGGCAAGACCAGCCGCCCGGCGGCCCTTGCATGGCCTCCCAGACGTGGCTGGACGCGGTGGTCACGGTGACCCAGGACCTGTTCGGCGGCGACCAGCACACGCTGCGGCACGCCGCAGCAGCCGTCGGGGGCAAGGCGCCGGCGCGCGTCGCTGCAGCGCCGACCATTGCGGGCGGGTGAGACTCGCCGTCACGACGGCGTGTCAGTCGCGATACAAACTCAGCTGCGCGATGCAGACCCCGGCCGTGAACGCACGGCCGATGGCGACCACACCGAGGCGGCTGAGGCGGTCCGTGGCCAGGGGGCGGTCGGTGCGGTAGGGCGTGAAGTTCCTGAAGGCTAGCCGTACCTCCTGCCATTCGGGCGTCGCGCGCAAGCCGGCCCGGTAGGACTGCCAGGGCAGGTACAGCTCCGGGGTGCGCAGGTGGACGCCGTACTCCTCGCCGTTGCCGCGCACGCGCAGCTGCAAGCCGGTGTAGCCGCGCGCGTCCAGGGGGCCGCTGCCGGAATCCAGATCGAGCGCGATCTGCACGAAACCGCCGTTGTTTTCCAGCCGGACCTCGCCCGCGAGCGCCAGGCAGGGCGTGCCGGCCTGCTGCGCGAGATCCATCCGGCCGCCGGAGATGCCGCCCATCACCGCGTCCGTGACCAGTCGCCAGCGGGTGCCCAGGGTGGATTCCAGGCCCGCTGTGGCGCTGTACAGCAGTCGCTCGGTGGGGTTGGACATGCCCGGTGTGGCGGCCAAGTACAAGGTCACCGCGCCGAGTGCGAGGCGGCCCCAGGTCCTGAAGCAGTCCTTGCCGCGCAGTTGGGGGCGCTGTGGTCGCAACATGCCACGGCGCTATCGTCGCGCTGCTCGGGCATCCGCCCGCCACGGCCGGTCAGACAAGACGCCGTTCCTGGGCCAGGCGGCCCATCGGGCCGACCAGCTTGGCCGGCAGGCGCGGCAGGCCGCTGATCAGGGCGACCAGCACCGCCGCTGCGTAAGCGACGCCTTGCACGGCCAGAACCAGCGACCAGATCTGCACGTCGAACATGTCGCCGTCGGGGCGTGCCAGCACGGCGCTGGCGCCGAGTGCCAGGGCTACGAAGAAGAGCAGTTCCTCCCGCGATTCCAGCAGGGCGCGCACCACGGCGTTGGCCTGGGCGCGCTTGGGGGTGCGGAAGAACCCGATACGCCGAGTGACGAAGCCGGTCAGCATGGCGCGCGCGATGACGTGCGACAGTGCCAGGCCGGCCAGCCCCGCCGCCAGGCTCTGGCGCAGGGTTGCGGACACGCGGCGCCGGTAGAGAAAGAACATCTTGGCGATCTTGAAGGAGAACAGGGCGAGCGGCAGCACCGCGAAGATCGGGTGTGGCGGCGCCACCTCGGCGGGTGCCAGGACCATGCCGACCGTCCAGCCGATTGCCGCGAGATTGAACGCCAGGTTGAAGCCGTCGGCCAGCCAGGGGAGCCAGCCGGCCACGAAATGGTAGCGCTGGCCGCGGGTGAGCCGGGTCTTGTCGAAGCCGAGCAGTTCGCCCAGGTGATGACGCATGATCAGGACCGCGCCATAGGCCCAGCGGAAGCGCTGCTTCTTGAAGTCGAGGAAGGTGTCCGGCATCAGCCCCTTGCCGTAGCTGTGCGGCACATAGGTGGCTGCGTAGCCGCGCTCGAAGATGCGCAGGCCGAGTTCGGCGTCTTCGGTGATGCACCACTCGGCCCAGCCCTCGACCTCTTCGAGCGCCTGGCGGCGCACCAGGGTCATGGTGCCGTGCTGAATAATGGCGTTGCGCTCATTGCGGGTGACCATGCCGATGTGGAAGAAACCGCGATACTCGGCCAGGCACATGGCCTTGAAGGCGTTTTCGTCGCCGTCGCGGTAGTCCTGCGGTCCCTGCACTATGGCCATTTTGGGATCGCTGAACAGCGGCACCAGCTCCCGCAGCCAGTTGCGCTCGACGATGTAATCGCTGTCGATCACGGCCACGACCTCGGCCGCGGGGTCGGTCTGGCGCAGGGCGTAATTGAGGGCGCCGGCCTTGAACCCGGACAGGGGATCGACGTGGAAGAATCGGAACCTGGGGCCGAGCTGCGCGCAATACGCCTGCACCGGCTCCCACACGGCCGGGTCCTTGGTGTTGTTGTCGATCACCAGGACTTCGAAGTGCGGGTAGTCGAGCGTGGCGAGGGCGTCGAGGGTCTGGATCAGCATGTCGGGCGGCTCGTTGTAGGCCGGGACATGCACCGACACCATTGGCAGCACGTCGTCGGGCAGGACCCGCGGCAGCGGCGCGCGGCGCCACTGTTTGAGCCAGATGGCCTCGGCCCACTCGTGGGCCTCTGCCAGCAACACCACGACCACGCCGAGTGCGGCCACGAACAGCATCACACCGACCCCCAGCGAGGCCGGGGTCAGGTACTGGTGGGAATAGTCGTAGAGCATCCAGACGACGAAGGTGGTGATGGCGTATGCGACCAGGGCCAGGAACCCGCGGCCGGACGAGCGCATGCCGCCACTGTCGCGGAACAGTAGGGCGAGGATCAGCACGGACAGGCCGATGCTGATGGCGGCCAGGCCCTGCCATTCGGGGACCCGCACCACCGGGGCCCGGAACGCGAACTTGGGCTCGCGGTCCGCGTCGTAGACGCCCCAATAGCTGCCGGCCTCGCCCTCCAGTCGGCGTTTCCACAGCTGGTCGAAGGCCTCCATCACGTAGTAGGTGTAATCCTCGCGCTCGGCCGTTGCCAGGAAGCGGCGCAGAAACTTTGCCTGGTTGGCGGGGCTGGCGACGGCCCCTTGACGGCTGCGCCCATTGCTCGGCCAGCCGACCTCGGCGATGACGATCGGCTTGTCGGGGTAGGCCTGCCGCACGGCCTGGTACTTCTCCAGCACGAAGTCCACGGCGCGCTCCACCGGCTGGCCTTCCCAGTAGGGCAACAGATGGATGCCGATGAAATCGACGTGCTCGACCAACTCGGGGTGTTTCAGCCAGACGTGCCAGGGTTCGGCAGTGCCGATGGGCGCCCAGACCGAGCGCCTTACCTTCTTGAGGTGCGCAATCATCTGGGCGACGGACTGTTCGCCGCGCAGCAGCGTTTCGTTGCCGACGAATACGCGTACCACGTTGCGATGGTTCTCGCGGTAGACCTGGATCAGTCGCTCGATTTCGCGCTGATTGGCCTCCGGCGACTCGCCGATCCAGGCGCCCAGCGCGACATTCAGGCCGTGTGCGCCGGCCAGGCGCGGCACCTCGCCGAGCGTGTCCTCGACCGTGTAGGTGCGGATCGCATAGGCGTCGCCTGAGAGCAGCGCCAGATCCTCGTCGATCTCGGCGACGCTGGGAAAGATCTTGCGCATGGGGTCGTCATCGCTGCGCATCGGCGAGAACGAGAATCCCTGGATCTTCACCGGCCATTCGGGCTCGATACCCGGCCGGTTGACGACTGCCCAAAGTAAAACCGCGAGGCCGCCCATCATGAGGGTGATGAAAAGGCTGGAGCGGTTCATGGCCGGTGCGTTCTCTGTCAATTGACTTAACCGTATATGGTACGCCGTATGCGCTTGCTTCCGTTGTGACCTCTCGCAGGGAATTCCTGACTTGTGGCAATGCGAAATACACTGTCGGCGCGGACAGCACGGCCGGCAATAGGGGCAGGGCGTGTAGAATCTGGGGCTGGCAGCGGCGCCGCAGGAGCGAGAGGGCAGGCGGCGCGGCATTAAGAATCGACCTTGATGACCGCAGGCCTGGTCGGCAAGCCGTGGCTCCGGGTGGTCCTATGGCGCTGGCCGTAACGCTTGGGTCGCGGGGTGCCGCAGCCGCCGGGCGGGCGGTTCGAATCGGCGCCTGTTGGCGAGCCACAAGCAAGCGATAAACAAAAGTCGGTAACCCTGAGGAGGAACCTTGAAGCGGATAATCTTTGCCGGCCTGGGCATTCTTTCCCTTTGGACCGGGGCGGTGACGGCGGCCGACTTGGCCAATGGGCAGCAGCTCGCCCGTAACTGCGCCCTGTGCCATGGCGTGTTCGGCCAGGGAACCCCGGGTCGGCTGTCGCCGCGCATCGCGGGGCTGCCCAAGGAGTACATCATCAAGGCCATGCAGGACTATGTGCAGGGCGTTCGCCGCTATCCACTGATGGTCCGCACCGCCGGGCTGAAGGAGTGGAACGACAAGGACTTCGACGACGTCGCCACCTATCTGAGTTCCCTCGATTTGAGTTCCGATCGCCGCTTCGACGTAATCGCCCGGGTTGGGAATGCGACGGCCGGGGAGGAGATCTACGACGCCGATTGCAAGAACTGCCACGCCCGCGACGGTTATGGCAAGCCGTCCAAGGAAGCGCCGCCGTTGGCCGGACAGCACCCCGAGTACCTGTACACGGTCATGAAGGGGTTCAAGGAGAAATACCGGATTCATGCCAACGACCCCGAAGACGATTCTTTCAACGAGTACACCGACCAGCAGTATCTGGATCTGACCGCATACCTGGCGACCCTCGACGACGCGAAGATCGTGGCCGGCTATCACTTCAGGCTGCCGAGTTTCGAGCACATGCCGCGCCTGGCCAAGCCGAGCCACAAGGCGGGTCTGGAGATCACCGACATCAAGCAGACGGTGATCCAGATGCAATTGGAAGAGGGTGTGAGCATTGCCGCGGCCGAGGCGGCCATGATCGGCAAGGCCGAAGAAGTCGGCCTGAAGGTACTCAGTCAGCAGCGCGTTTCGCAGTTCCTCGAAAAGAAAGGCGTGGACACCCCGCACCTGACAATTTATCAATTCTGCGACCCGATGGACGCGCGGACCATGATCCTCGCCAACCCCATCTTCGCCAGCTACATGCCCTGCCGGATCGCCATGGTCGAGGATGCGCAAGGCAAGCTCTGGCTGACGACGCTGAACCTCGACATGCTGATCGACAGCGAGCTGCTGCCGGTGGATGTGGTCAACACCGCGGTCAAGGTCAACCAGCACATGATGGACGTCATGGTTGCGGGTGCTACCGGAAAAATGTAGCGCCCGCCCCGCCACCGGGACAGGGCTTACGGCCCCCGTAAGCCCTGTCGTTGCACCGGCGGCCCGGTGACCTGGGCGAGGAATTCCAGCCGTTCGAGCCACTTGGGACCGGCCAGGGCCTGGCCGCGATCAGCGCCCCGGCGACCGGGACCCGGCCCGCCGGAACAAGGTCATCCCGACCCGACCCGCCGGAACAAGGTCATCCCGACCCGACCCGACTTACCGACGGCACGGCCGCGCCGTTCACTGCAGCGTGATCGGGGCGTCGGCCACGCCGCGTGCCGCCACCCGGCCGATCACCGCGGCCCGCGGGTAGCCGAGCCGACGCAGGGCGGTGACACAGTCGGCCGCGCGCCCGGTCGGCACCCCGGCCAGCAGGCCGCCGGCGGTCTGCGGATCGAACAGCAGCGGAAAGCGCGGGTGTCCGGCCATGCCCTCCGGATTGAGGACGGCGCGGCGCAGGCGCAGGTTCTGCGGCTGCAGCGACGACAGGATGCCGGCCGCGACGGTTTGCTCGGCGCCGTCCAGCACCGGCACCGCGTCGAGCTGCAGGATCGCATCCAGGTCCGAGGCGCGGGTCATCTCGACCAGATGACCGATCAGGCCAAACCCGGTGACATCGGTACAGGCGGTCGCGGCGTGCTCGCGCAGGCACCGCGCTGCGGCCTGACTGGACAACAGCATCGAGGTGAGCGCGCTGTCGACCCAGCGCCCCTTGGCACGGCGGCGCATGTCCGCCGCGAACAGGGTGCCGGTGCCGATGGGCTTGGTCAGGACCAGGGCGTCGCCCGCCTGCAGACCGCCCTTGCGCCACACCTGGTCCGGGGAGACCAGGCCGTTCACCGTCAGCCCGAACGCCAGTTCGGCGCCCTCGCTCGAATGACCGCCGGCCAGCACCGCGCCGGTCGGGTCCAGGATGCTGAGCGCGCCGCTGAGGAGTTCGTAGAGTGCTTCTTCGACGATGCGTTCGCGGCCATAGGGGACCGTGGCGATGGCCAGCGCGGATTGAGGCTCGGCACCCATGGCGAACAGGTCGCCCAGGGCGTGATTCGCGGCGATGGCGCCGAAGGTGTAGCTGTCGTCGAGGAAGGCGCGGAAGTAATCGACGCTTTGCACCAGCAGCTTGCCCGCGGGTACGGCCAGCAGCGCGGCGTCGTCCGGGGCCCCCATGCCGATCAGCACGTCGTCGCGCTGCGCGGCCGGCAGGCGTTGCATGACCCGCGTCAGCACGGTGCTGCCAACCTTGGCGCCGCAGCCACCGCAGCGCATGGCCAGCGTCGACAGCTCCCGGATCGCCGCCTCGTCGGCCAGGCCAGCGGCCAGTTGCGGGACGCGCTCCGCCGCCATCTCGGGCAGTTCGTTGTAGCGGGCCATGAAGCGCCGATCGATCCAGTCCTTGGCCCGCCACAGCCAGGCCCCTTCCAGGGACCAGACGCCGCGCGACGCCACCGCATAGCGATCGCCGCTGCTGATCAGGCCGAGAAAATGGCGCTGTGGCCGGTAGCGGCGCAGCCGGCCGCCGGTGGCGGCGCGGCGCAGATTCTCGGCCAGCACCGGGCCCTGGCGCACCGCGAACACCCCGGATTTGGGCCGGGCCGAGGGCAGCGCCGCCAGGTCGCCGGCCGCGAACACGCCCGGGTGCGAGAGGGACTGCAGGCAGTCATCGACCTGGACGAAGCCGGCGTCATCCGTGGCCAGGCCGGCCGCCCGCGGCCAGGCCGGCGCGGCGGCGTCGGTCACCCACAGCACCGCGTCGGCGGGGACCGGCGCCTGCTGCGCGACCAGCACTGCGTTCGGGGTCACCTCGATGACCCTGTGGTCGGTGCGCAGGGCGATGGCGCGCTCGGCCAGGATCCGCCGGAAGCGCCGCCGCACCCCCGGATTGTGGGTCGGCAGGATGTCCGGCCCGGCGGTCAGCAGGCCGTAGCTCAGGCGCGCCGGATCGTCACCGGCGGCCAACAGCTGTTGCCGCAGCCGGTACTGGGTGGCGAGTGCCAGCTCGATGCCGCCGGCTCCGCCCCCGACGACCGCGACGCGGAACGCGCCGCTGCTCGCAGCGACCCGTTGCTGCAGTTCCTCCCAACCCACCAGAAACCGGTCGATCGGCTTGGCCGGCAAGGCATGCGCCGCTGCACCCGGGACATCCAGCAGGTGCGGCCGCGACCCGGTGTTGATCGACAGCAGGTCGTAAGCGACCGGTGGCCGGCCGGCGACCTCGACCAGTTGCCGCTGGAGATCCAGGCCCTGCACCTCGGCGTGATACAGGCGCGCGCCGGCAAAACGCGCCAGCGGCCCCAGGTCGATGTGGCAGTCGTCGTAGCCATAATGGCCGGCGACATAGCCCGGCAGCATGCCCGAGTAGGGGGTGTGCACGTCCCGCGTGATCAGGGTCAGGCGCAGACCGGGCACCGGCTGCATGCCGAAGCGGCGCAGTACCGCCACGTGCGCATGTCCGCCACCGATCAGCACCAGGTCCTTGACGACTGGGGTGTTGGCATTCT
>JBFZDU010000373.1:0-4899 GCA_041307205.1 Gammaproteobacteria bacterium
GGGTGCAGGGCGGTTATGACCGCCAGAGCGGCGGCGGCTATTTCGACCCCAGCCACCTGCAGGGGGACCAATTGGTGCTGTTCGGCACGCTGTTTGGCCAGCGCCTGCGCGGCGATTTCGAGCTCTACGCCGGCCAGCAGGAAACCAAGCGCTTCGGGGTGCGGCAGCGTGACCAGATTCTCGGCGGCAGTGCCCGGCTGGCGTTCGAGTTCACCCGCCACCTCAGCCTGGAGACCGAACTGGAGGGCGGCAACTTCTCCTTGCAGAGTTCGGGCGGTTTCAACTACGTCCTGTGGAGCCTCAACCTGATCGGGTTTTTCTGAACGCGCCGCCCGCGGACCTCAATCGCGGATACCGTGCCGGCGCTTGTAGTCGGACACCCATTGGCTGATGACGCGGATGTCTTCGGCGTGTGCGCGACGGTAGGCTGCCTGCCGATCACGGTCCGCCGCGAGTAGCGGCTCGACGGTCTGCGGCGTCAGGCGGCGACCGAAGTCGTCCGGTACGGGTTGCCCGGCTCCCGCAGTGCCGAGCAGCCGATCCAGGACCCAGTCACCCACCCGGTCTTTGAAATGCGAGGAGTCCCAGTAGTAATTCAGTTCCGCACGGCTGTGCGGCGCCGGCAAGGGTTCGGTGGTGACAGTCGAGTAACCGCTGAAATCCCACACCGGGACCGGTTCCCGGCCGGCATGGTGCCGGGCATCCGCGGCCACCAGCTCGACCAGCGCGCGCTTGCCGTCCTCCAGCGCCGGCCAGGCGCCGGTGGCGGCCGACAACTCCAGTTGGTGGACGTGCGACGGGGTCAGGAAGATGTGCAGGTCGATGCCGTGGCGCCGGCAGTAGGCGAGGATCTTCGCGATGTAGCCCAAGGAGTTGACGGGATCGACGGCCGGCGCTGACGCCGGACTGGTCGGTCGGGCAGGGGCCGCGGGAATCCGCCACTCCAGCTGGAATCCCACCTCGAGCTTGTCGATCTCGTCGAAGTAATGGCGCGGCCCGAATTTCTGGAAACTCTCCTCCGGGCGCCTGAAGAACACCTCGCCGAGGCGCTGGCCGTCCGCCGCCAGCCACAGCGGCTCGGCACCGTCCTGGGCGAGCAGGGTGTCCAGACTCTCCCGCAGCGTACCGGCGCTGATCAGCAACTTCAGGTCGGCGGCGATGGCCCGGGGCAGGTTGCGCCAACGCGCCTCACCCAGCAGCAGCGCGGCGTCGAAGCCGGGCCGGGTGCTGCCCGGGGCCTGGCTCAGGTGGTAGGTGTCCAGTCCGAGCAGCACCTGCCGCAAGGGACCGGCAGCCTGCGCATGCACCAGGTAGTGATACATCTCCTTGGTGGTGGCGCCGTCGAAGCCCAGGTTATAGGGCCGGCGAAAGCGCTGCGACCAACCGGGGTGGCTCGGCCGTATACCCAGGTGGACTCGGGACGAACCGAGCACCACCGCGTCCGGCCGCAAGCGGCGTACCTCATAGGCCTTGAGCAGGCGCACGCGGTGGTAGATCGCCGGCTTGGCGGCATTGAAGCCCGGGATCTCGACCCAGCGGTAGATGCCAAACGGGTCGACCAGAGCATTGCCGCCGGCCACCGCCGCCAGTAGCAACAGCGCACTGACGACAAGAACGCTGGCGTAGCTGGCGGCTTTGCGCATGGCGGCGGGCACAGCCGGCTCAGAACTGGAAGTAGATGAACTCGGACACCCGCGACAGCGCCATGAGGCACAGCGCCAACAGGATGCCGAGGTAGACCGCCCAGGGCGCCGTCAGCCGCCAGCGCAGGCGGCTGGCCGCGCCTTCGGGCCGGTGCGTGCCATGGGTGCCCTTGGGTCCGACGTAGCCGGTGATCTGCTGGGTGTTCGGCAGCAGCAGCGCCAGGAGCAACAGGGCGATCGGCACGGCCAGCGCGAAGCCGTCGTCGACGCCACCGACACCGTGCCACCCGGCCAGGCTGCGCAGCATGTCGTAGGCCGTCGCCTGGTCGGCCGCGCGGAAGAACACCCAAGCCAGCATCACCGCCAGGAAGGTCGCCAGCCAGGCGCCGACCCGGAACGGCGTCCGTTGCGCGAAGGCCGCCAGCCCGAGACGGTCGCGCACCCGGTGCCAGCCGTGGTTGATGATCAGGTAGACGCCGTGCAGCGCGCCCCAGGTGAAGAAGGTCCAGCCGGCACCGTGCCAAATTCCACCGAGCACCATGGTGAGATACAGGTTGAGGTAACGCCGGCGCCGGCCATGGCGGTTGCCACCCAGCGGGATATACAGGTAATCGCGTAGAAAGCGTGACAGGGTGATGTGCCAGCGGCGCCAGAATTCGACGATGCTCAGGGACTTGTACGGCGAGTCGAAATTCACCGGAAGGCGGATCCCGAACAGCAGGCCGATGCCGATCGCCATATCGGAATAGGCCGAAAAATCAAAATAGATCTGGCCCGTGTAGGCCAGCACGGTGCTCCAGGCGGCCACCAGGTCCAGGTGTGTGCCCGCGGCCACGGCATTGAAGCCCGGCGAGGCATACAGGGCCGCACTGTCTGCCAGCAGGACCTTCTTCGCCAAGCCGATGATAAAAATCGAAACCCCCAACAGCACCAGTTCCGGCGGGACGCGCCCGAGGCGGGCGAACTGGGGCATCATCTCGCTGTGGTGCACGATGGGGCCGGCGATCAGCTGGGGGAAGAAGGTAACGAACAGCGCGTAATCCATCGGGCGAAAGCGCGTTACCTTGCCCTGGTAGAGGTCGACCAGGAACGCGATCTTCTGGAAGGTGAAAAAGGAAATGCCGATCGGCAACACGATGGCGCGCAGGGCCAGCTCGAAACCGAACAGGGCGTTGAGATTGTCGACGAAAAAATTGGCGTACTTGTAGTAAGCCAGGGCGCCGAGGTTTATGGCCAGACCGAGAATCAACAACGCCTTCGCCCGGCCGCGCCGGCGCTCGCGCCAATACAGGATGCGGCCAGCCAGCAGGACATCTATGCCCATCAGCGCCAGCAGCAGGAACAGGTAGCGGAAATCCCACCAAGCGTAAAATAGAAACGAGGCGGCCACCAGACAGAAGATCGCCGCACGCGCCCAGCCCAACCGCCGCAGACCGTGAAACAGGATCACCGTGACCGGCAAAAACAGCAGGATAAAGACGTAGGAATTGAACAGCATGCGCCGGGTCTGGGTGGTTGTAGCCGCTGCCGGGGTGCATCGAACCGCCACTGCGGCCACTTGTATTCCAAGCGCACCGCGACGGGCCCGGTGCGAAGCTAGTGCCGAACTGCAACCGGCCCGGCAGCCCGCCAGGGGGCTGGAACTCGGGCAAAAAAAGACCCCGAGGCCTGGGGAAGAACCACCGGGGTCAGCTCGCTTCCGGCTGGGAAGTCTGTATCGCGCCGCGCCGCAACCTGCACCGGCCCTGGCGTCGCGCTTGAAGCCATGCAAGGAACTCTAGCAGAAGAAATTCCCACGACGCCAGCTCTTGCGTGGATTTGTGACGCCGTCGAAGAATCGCACGGTGCCCCGCCGCTCAGTGGGCCTCTTCCCAACTGGCACCCTCCCCGAGGTCCACGACCAAGGGTACGCGCAGTTCGGCCGCGCCCTGCATGTGCCTGAGGATGGCCTTACGGGCATCCGCCACCGCGGCGCGGCGCACCTCGAAAACCAACTCGTCGTGCACCTGCATGATCATGCGCACTGGGGGCTGTTGCTGCTCGATCCAGGCATCGGTGGCGATCATGGCGCGTTTGATGATGTCCGCGGCCGTGCCCTGCATTGGGGCATTGATGGCGGTGCGCTCGGCCGCGGCGCGGCGCTGGCCATTGCGGGCGTTGATCTCGGGCAGGTAGAGGCGGCGGCCGAACAGGGTCTCCACATAGCCCTGCGCGTGCGCCTGGGCGCGGATGCGATCCATGAACTCGCGTACGCCGGGGTAGCGTTCGAAATACAGGTCGACATAGGCCTGGGCCTCGCCGCGCTCGATGCCCAGCTGTCGGGCCAGGCCGAATGCCGACATGCCGTAGATCAGCCCGAAATTGATCGCCTTGGCGGAACGGCGCTGCTCGGCGGTGACGGCCTCCAGGTCACCGCCGGCGAAGACCTCGGCGGCCGTGGCGCGGTGGATGTCCAGGCCCTGGGCAAAGGCGTCGAGCAGTGCCTGGTCGCCCGAGAGGTGCGCCATGATGCGCAATTCGATCTGTGAGTAGTCCGCCGCCAGCATCACCCACCCTTCCTCGGGCACGAAGGCGCGGCGGATGCGCCGCCCCTCCTCGGTCCGCACCGGGATGTTCTGCAGGTTGGGATCGGACGAGGACAACCGCCCGGTCGCCGCGACCGCCTGGTGATAACTGGTGTGGACCCGCCCGCTGCGCGGGTCGACCATCTCGGGCAGTTTGTCGGTATAGGTGGATTTGAGCTTGGCCAGGCCGCGGTGCTCCAGGATCACCGCCGGCAGCTCGTAACCCTGCTCGGCCAACTCCTGCAGGACCGACTCGGCGGTGGATGGTGCACCCTTGGGGGTCTTGGCGACCACCGGCAGGCCCAGCCGGTCGAAAAAGATCTCGCCGATCTGCTTGGGCGAGCCGATGTTGAAGCTGTGCCCGGCAATCTGGTAAGCCTGCTGCTCCAGGGCGTGGTGGCGCTGCGCCAGCTCCCCGGACTGGCGCGCCAGCATCGCCTGGTCGATCCGTACGCCGTTGCGCTCCATGCGCGAGAGCACCGGCACCAGGGGCACCTCGATTTCGCTGAGCAAGCGGGCCAGCGCCGGCTCGGCTTCGAGCCGCGGCCACAGCGCCTGGTGCAACTGCAGGGTGACGTCGGCGTCCTCGGCGGCGTAGGGGCCGGCCTGCTCGATGGGCACCTGATCGAAGCTGAGCTGCTTGGTGCCCCTGCCCGCGATGTCCTCGAAATGGATGGTCTTGTGCTGCAGGT
>JBFZDU010000374.1:0-6364 GCA_041307205.1 Gammaproteobacteria bacterium
TGGCTGGCGCCCTACCTCGGGGCCTTCGAGCGGCGGGTGGCACATCGCGAGTTGGAGGGCCAGGCCAACGGGCCTGAGGACCTCGACGTCCTATTGTTCGGTCTGGGGCGATTCGGCGCCACTCTCGCCGCCAATCTGCGGGCCCGTGGCTGCCGCCTGCTGGCGATCGATTTCGATCCGGAAGTGGTCCGCCTGCATACCCGCGACGGGTACAGCGCCCGCTACGGGGATGCCGAAGACCCGGAGTTCATCGCCACCCTGCCCTTGGAGCGGGCGAGCTGGGTGGTCAGCACCTTGCGGGACCGCACGCTCAATAAGGCCTTGCTGCACGGGCTGCGGCAGCAGGGCTACCAGGGAAAGGTGGCAGTCTCGACTTCGAACCGCCGCGATGCACCCCTGTTCGAACAGGAAGGGGCCGACCTGGTCCTGATTCCCTACGCCGACGCCGCCAAGGAGGCAGCGGATCGGCTGCTGCGCGAATCCGGCGCCGGCCCGCGCAACAAGCGGCAGGTCACCTAAGGGGGCCGCTACTCTGACCTGGTAACAGCCGACGGACCGGGCCAGCGCAGGCGGAGCTGCTTTTCGGTCTCTATAGCGGCGAACAGCGCCACTCCAATTCCCAGAATCAGCAGGACGTCGGGCAATGCAATCGAAGCCGTGGAAAAAACCAGCTGCAGCGGTTGCAGATAGGTGATGCCGCACTGTGCCAAGGCCACCGCGATCACCGCCATCCAGACCACCTGCGTGCCCCGCAACGCCTGCCAGCTGAGCGCGCTGTGATACATGTTGCGAATGAACAGCAGGTGAAACACCTCCATCACCACCAGCGTATTCATGGCCATGGTGCGTGCCAACTCCACGGGGTAGCCGCGGTCTATGGCGTAGGCATAGATGCCGAAGACTCCGATCAGGAACAGCGTGGCCACCAGCAGGATGTGCCACAACAACCCACCGGTCAGCAACGGCTGCCGGCGCGGGCGCGGCGGACGGCGCATGGTGTTGTTCTCGGTCGGCTCAAATGCCAGCGCTATTCCTAGAGTCACGGCGGTGACCATATTCACCCACAGTATCTGAATCGGCGTTATGGGCAATGCCATGCCGAGCAGCAGTGCGAGGATGATGGTCGACGCCTCGCCGGCATTGGTCGGCAAGGTCCAGCTGATCACTTTCTTGATGTTGTCGTAAACGGTGCGGCCTTCACGCACTGCCGCAACGATCGAGGCGAAGTTGTCGTCGGCCAGCACCAGTTCCGACGCCTCTTTGGCCGCCTCACTGCCTTTTCTGCCCATGGCGATACCGGCATCGGCACGCTTGAGTGCGGGCGCGTCATTGACCCCGTCCCCGGTCATGGCCACGGTCATGCCCTGGGCCTGGAGCGCGGTAACCAGCCGCAACTTGTGCTCAGGGCTGGTGCGCGCGAATACGTCGGTCTCCAGAACGGCCGCCGCAAGTCCCGCGGCGTCGAGTGCATCCAGATCCGCGCCCGTGAGTACCTGTTCGGCATTGCGCAGGCCGATCTGCCGGCCGATCGCCGCCGCCGTGGCGGCATGGTCGCCGGTGATCATCTTGACCCGAATGCCGGCGCGGTGACATTCCGCGACCGCCGTGATGGCTTCCGGGCGGGGCGGATCGATCAGCCCGACGATGCCCAGGAGAATCAGCTTGCCTTCGAGATCACTTTGCTCCAGCACGTCATGCTCCGGCTTGACCGGCCTTACCGCTAGGGCAAGCACACGCTGGCCGCGGGCGGCGATCTGCTCCGCCTGTCCACGCCAATAGGCTTCATCCAGCGGTGCGGTGCCGGCACCGCCGACCCGCTGTTCCCGGGCCAGCGCCAGGATCGCCTCCGGCGCACCCTTGACGAAAATGCAGGCGTGGTTTTCATGGTCGTGACCAAGGGTTGCCATGAACTTGTGCCTGGCATCGAAGGGGATGGTATCAGTACGCGCCCATTGCGCGCGCTGCACGCCGATATCCATGCCGGTCCTGCCCGCCAATGCCAGTAGCGCCCCTTCCATGGGGTCGCCTTCCACCAACCAGTTGTCGTCCTGCTTCCGCAATTCGGCGTCGTTGCACAAGGCGGCCGCCAGCCCCAGCTCCCGCAACTGCGGATTTGCGCCGGCAGCGACAGCACGCTCGTCCAGAGTGATCTCCCCGACTGGCGCATAACCTGAACCTTCGATGGCGAAACAGTCGTCTTGCGTCACCACCGAGGCGACGCTCATCTCGTTGCGGGTGAGCGTGCCGGTCTTGTCGGAACAGATGACGGACACCGATCCCAGGGTCTCGATCGCCGGCAGGCGCCGCACGATGGCATTGCGTCGCGCCATGGCCTGCACGCCGACCGCCAGGGTAATAGTCAGCACCGCCGGCAGACCTTCCGGAATGGCCGCAACCGACAGGCCCACGACCGCCATGAACAAGGCATTGAACTCATGCTGCTGCACCCAATACCCGAAGGCCAACAGCAGTGCGGCGACCACGAGAATGAACAGGGTCAGCCACTTCGCGAACACCTCCATCTGCTCGACCAGCGGCGTGGTCAGGGTCTCGACCTGGGCGAGCATGCCGCTGATTCGCCCGATCTCGGTCGCGGCGCCGATTGCGATCACCACGCCCCGACCCTGCCCGCTGGTGACCGTGGTGCCGCTGTAGGCGACACAGCTGCGGTCACCGAGTGCGGCTTGCCTGGCGACCGGCCGGGTCTGCTTTTCCACCGCAATCGACTCGCCGGTAAGAATCGCCTCCTGAATCTGCAGCCCATGGACCCTGAACAGACGCAGATCGGCGGGCACCTTGTCGCCCGCCTCCAACAGCACGATGTCGCCTGGGACCAGTTGTGTGCCATCCAGGGTCTGACGCTTGCCGCCGCGCAGCACGGCGGCGCGCGGCGCCAGCATCTTCCTGATCGCATCCATCGCCTGTTCCGCCTTGCCCTCCTGGAAAAAGCCGATCAGGGCGTTGACCACCACCACCCCGAGTATCACCGCCGAGTCGATCCAGTGCTCCAGCAGCAGGGTTATGACTGCGGCGCCCAGCAGGACGTAGATCAGCACATTGTGGAACTGCAGCAGCAGGCGCATGAACAAGCTGCGCCGCGGCGGTTCGGGCAAGCGGTTGGGGCCGTACTGCTCGGAACGCAGCGTCGCTTCGGCGGCGTCCAGGCCCTCGGGCGTCGATCCCAACGCGGCGAGCGCCTGCTCGGATGGCAGGTCGTGCCAGGTCTGCGCTTGGGTCATGCGAATCTGCTCCGCACTGCTCGCGCTATTGGTCATCGATTTCCATTCTACGACCCCGCAGCGACCCGACAAAGCCATGCCGGGATAGGCCGCGCCCGGCCGCTGTTACCTGGCCTTGGCCAAGGCCTGGTCGAGGTCCTCGATGATGTCGGTGATGTGCTCGATGCCGATGGACAGGCGCACCAGGTCTTCGCTCACCCCGGCGGCCTGCAGTTCCGGCGGCGACAGTTGCCGGTGGGTAGTGGTCGCGGGATGGCAGGCCAGGGTCTTGGCGTCGCCGATGTTCACCAGCCGCACCGCCAGTTGGAGCGCATCGATGAAGCGCGCACCAGTCGCGCGGCCACCCTTGATGCCGAAGCACAGGATGGAACTGGCGCGTCCGCCCATGTACTGCTGCACCAGACCATGGTCCGGGTGATCCGCCAGACCGGCATAGTTGACCCATTCGACTTGCGCGTGACCCTTGAGATACCTGGCCACCGCCAGGGCATTCTCGCAGTGCCGATCCATGCGTACCGGCAGGGTTTCTATTCCCTGCAAAATCAGAAAGCTGTTAAAGGGCGAGATGGCCGCGCCCATGTTGCGCAGCGGCACCACGCGACACCGGCCGATGAAGGCCGCGGGACCCAGGGCCTCGGTGTAGACCACGCCGTGGTAGGACACGTCGGGCTCGTTCAGCATCGGAAAACGGGCCTTGTGTTCGGCCCAGGGGAACTTGCCCGAATCGACCACGATGCCACCGATGGAGTTGCCGTGGCCGCCCATGTACTTGGTCAGCGCGTGCACGACGATGTCGGCGCCGTGCTCGAACGGGCGACACAGGTAGGGCGTAGGCACGGTGTTGTCGACGATCAGCGGCACGCCCTGGGCGTGTGCCATGTCGGCGATGGCGCCGAAGTCCACCACGTTGCCGGCTGGATTCCCGATCGATTCGCAGAACACCGCACGCGTCCGGTCGTCGATCCTGGTCGCCATGCCGGCAATGTCCCTGGCGTCGCAGAAACGGACCTCGATGCCCAGGCGCGGCAGGGTGTGGGCGAACAGGTTGTAGGTACCGCCGTAAAGTTGCGAAGTGGCGACGATATTGTCGCCCGCCTGCGCGATGGTGAGAATCGCGTCGGTGATCGCCGCCATCCCCGAGGCCAGCGCCAGTGCCGCGACGCCGCCCTCCATCGCCGCCACCCGCTGCTCCAGCACCGCGCTGGTGGGATTCATGATGCGGGTGTAGATATTGCCCGGCACCTTCAGATCGAACAGGTCGGCACCGTGCTGGGTGCTGTCGAAGGCATAGCTGGTGGTCTGGTAAATGGGCACCGCCACCGCCTTGGTGGTCGGGTCGGGGGCGTAGCCGCCGTGCACGGCAATGGTCTCGATCTTCATCTGGCTGCTCCGTTGCTGGGGGTGCCGGCGGCTTTGGCCGGGTCGGGTACTGTGCAGGAGCTTAGTCAGCCCCAACCAGCCTGCCCAGTGCCGCGCGCGCTGCCGCAATCCAACCGGGACCGGTTCCGGCGGTACCAGGGCAGGTGCCGAAATCGCCAAGTCCGGGACCAGGAGCTTTCTTTACAAGCAGTGAGTTGGGAATTGGCACGAGTCCTGCAATTCGACTATTGGTTTGGGCGACCCTTTGGTTTGGCAGTATGGGATTTTTTGCCTGGCATTGTGATGGTAGGCCACATATAAACTCATGAACGAGGAGAAGTGAATGCACTTGCTGGGGCGAATCTTCCTGGACACGGACGAGGGGGTGCTGCTGGCAGCGCAGCGGGTGCGGCTGCTGGAGGCCATAGAGCGACTCGGCTCGATCCAGGGCGCGGCTAAGGAACTGGGGCTGTCCTACAAGTCGGCCTGGGACGCGGTGAACGCGATGAACAAGCTGTGCGACCGACCACTGGTATTGCGCGAAGTCGGGGGGCGGCGCGGCCGTGGCAGCTGCATACCGACACCGACATCGAGGTCTCCACGCGCAACAAGCGGTGGGACACCGTGTACGACCTCACCCTGGGCGCGGTCAATGCCGAGGTCACCGTGGCGCTGCCCAGCGGCAAGACGGTCGTGGCGGTGATCACGCGCGCGAGCTGCGAAGAAATGGAATTGAGTGCGGCAAGCCGGTCTGCGCCGCATTCAAGTCGTCCAGCGTGATCCTGGCGACCTACCAGTGACTCCCCCTTCCAATGTAAGGAGCATGCTGATGAAAGCTGTGGCCCGCATCCTTGTCGTCTTGGCATTGGCCGGCCTTCCCGCGCTGTCTTTTCCCGCTGAAATCAAGGTCGCCGTGGCTGCCAACTTCAACGGCACGCTGCAGAAACTTGCTGCGATGTACAAAGAGCTCAGCAGCGATACGCTGCTGCTGAGCGCCGGTTCGTCCGGGGCACTGACCACCCAGATCCTCAACGGCGCGCCGTTCGATGTGTTCCTGTCGGCCGACGCCGCGCGCCCCGAGAGGCTTGAGACTGAAGGCCATGCCGTACCGGGTTCGCGCTTTGTCTATGCGCTCGGCGTGCCGGTCCTCTGGAGTGCCACGCCGGACCTGGTGGATGCCGAGGGCCAGGTGCTGCGCGGCGACGGCTTCCGCCATCTGGCCATCGCCGAGCCGCGCAACGCGCCCTACGGTGCGGCGGCGCAACAGATCATGACCCGGCTGGGGGTCTGGGATGCGCTGGAATCGAGCGGCAGGCTGGTCAAGGGTAATTCCATCGGCCAGACCCACAGCCAGGTGGCCACCGGCGCCGCCGAGTTGGGTTTCGTCGCGCTGGCACAGATCAAGACTGCAGACGGCATTACCGGGTCGCACTGGATTCCACCGGCAGACATGTATACGCCCATCGCCCAGGCGGCGGTGGCGCTCAAGCGCGCCGACGATCCTGCGGCTGCGGCGGCTTTCCTGAGCTGGCTGCGTACCGACACCGCCGCGCGCCAGGTGATATTGGACGCCGGCTACCGGCTGGAGTGAGCGGCCCGACATGCAGCTTTCCGCGCAAGACCTGACCGCGCTGTGGATCACCTTCAAGCTCGCGGCCGTCAGCACCGCGATCCTGATCGTGCTGTGCACGCCGCTGGCCTGGTGGCTGGCGCGAACCCGGTGGCGCGGCAAGACACTGGTCGAGGCGCTGGTGGCGTTGCCCCTG
>JBFZDU010000375.1:0-6505 GCA_041307205.1 Gammaproteobacteria bacterium
CACATCGAGGTCGCGGTACGCCCAGCCATCGAGGCGCCGTCCGATCCCCGGCGCCAGGTCGTCGTCCACCGTCGAGTGGCACAATGCGCACTGGATGCCGACCGACCTCAGGGTGCCGCCGTCATCGAAGAATCCTTTCACGCCCACCACCGCATCGAGCCGCAGCAAGGACAGGGTGGTAGCAGGATTCTGCAGGTCGACCCGGCCGCGTAGCAGATCGCGCCGCAGCCGCATCGGCAGTGCCTCGACATCGAGCTTGAGGCCCAGGCCCAGTGCCGCCGCCGGGCTCAAGCCAGCGCCGACGCCGCCGTGGTCGGCGCCGGCAATCGCCTCGTGCAACCGCAACTGGTCACCCCAGTAGGCCTCGTCACCGAAGGTGTCGAAGCGGAAGATCTCGCGCCCGCGCTGCAGCAGCTCCAGCGCGTTGCGCCCTATTGCCGCGGCGTAACCGTGGCGACCGGCGCCAGCCGCGACGGCGTCCGGCTTGGCTGAGACCGACCAGGCGCCGACCGCCGTGGTCAGGGCCAGGACACTGAGGGCGGCCAAGCCGCGAGTGGTGGTTTTGGCGTTCATGTGCGTCTCCTCGTCGGATGGAAGTTGCCGGTGCGGACCCCGACTGGCGGGGCGGGCGCGGCCTGGTCACTGCAGCTTCGCCGTGCTGTCCCATGGACCCCAGGGAACCCCCAGCCGCTGTATGACAGTGGCGACCATGCGGTCGCAACGGCGACCGGCGAACTCGAAGGCCTGCAGGCCCGCCGCCTGGATGTCGGGCGCCAAAGCGAGTTGCAGCAGATTTCTGGCGCGGTGGAAGCGCGTCTTCACGGTCGCTGGCGGAATCCCCAGGCTGGCCGCCGTCTCCGCCACGCTCAGCTGCTGGATGCCGCGCAGCACGAACACCACGCGGTAGGCCTCCGGCAACCGGTCGACGGCCCCTTCGATCAGGCCGACGAGCTGTCGGTTGGCGGCTTCTTGGGCGGGGTCGTTGCGCGGTCGCCGGTCTGCCAGCAGCTCGTCCGGCGCCTCGGCGATGGGGGTCTCGGTGCGGCGGCGGGTCTTGCGTCTGCTCATACGCGCCTCGTTGATGGCGATCTGGGTCAGCCAAGCGCCGAAGGTCCCATTCGCCATGTAGCTATCGAGCCGCAGGTAGGCGGCGACATAGGCCTCCTGGACGGCATCCTGGGCCAAGGCGTCGTCACCCAGGAGGCTGCGCGCGCTCCGGAACAGCCGCTGGTTGTAGCGACGCAGGATCACCTCGTAGAGATGGGTCTCGCCGGCCCTGATCCGCTGCACGATCGCGTCGTCGCTGCTGTGTTCTCGGTCGGATGGACGAGACGCGGTGATGCCGGGCTGAGGATCGGGAATCATGGTTTTGCCTCCTTGGTCACAGTTGCACAGCGGGCGGGATCCTGGGACCCGGCCGCCAGATAGGCGATCAGGTCGCGGCGCTCCGCGGCGTCGGCGATGCCCGCATACGCCATCGCCGTCCCCGGCAGGTACCTGGTGGGTGCCGCGAGGAAGGCGTCGAGGGTCGTAAGGGTCCAGACCAGGTTCGCCTCGCGCATGGCGTCCGAGTACGCGAAACCGGGCACGCTACCGGCACGACGACCCAGCAGGCCACAGTGGCGCGGCCCGGTCCGGTCATAAGCGAACGCGTGGCACGCACGACAACGCTGATATACCTGCTCGCCGCGCCCCGGATCGCCCGCCGCCGGTGCGACCGCGGCCCCGCCCCCGGCCAGCAGCAGGACCACAGCGCGAACGGCTTGGCTCGGCCGCGGCATACCCTTCGCCTCAGGAGAAGAAGGCACCAGGCACCGGATCGAGTCCCAGCGCCTGGCGCAGAACGGCCCAGTGCATCGCCTCGTCGGCGAGGATGCTGGCCGCGGCCTGCGACAGGTCGCGGTTGCCGAACAAGGGAATGGCGCCGACGTACGCGCTTACGGCCCCGCGCTCGAGACCGGCCGCAAACCGCAGCACGTCATCCTGGCGCCGCAGCTCATCGGTTGGGAAGGCGTAGCGCGCCGGCGCTTGAGACACCTCCCCGCCCAGCTTGCGGATGGTCTCGGCCAGCACCTCGGCATGCGCCTCGTGGTGGCCCTGGAAGGTTACCGCCACCTGGCGCACGGTCGGTTCCAGCAACCCACTGTCAGCGCCGAGCTGGTAGGCGGCGACGGCTTCGCGTTCGGCAGACAGCGCCGTGTTCAGGATCTGGACGTCGCTGGTGGCCTGGGCATCGGAGCGGCTGGCGTCCCGGGCGAGCCCGGAGCAGCCCGACAACAGCGCGACAGCGGTGACCGACAGGGTCGCCCCCAGGCTGTCGAACAGGAAGCTACGGCGCGACAGCGCCGGTTGGACCAGAGTGGGCTTGTTGCTTGCGGCGTGCATGGCGGATTCTCCTTAGGCGGTGAATCGATGTCCGGGTGTCTGCTTTGGCAGCGTCGGTACCTGACCCGTATATGCCGCAGCGGTCGAAAAGGTTCCCGGCAATTCACGCACCGCGTCCTGGGCGCAACCCCCGGCAGGACATTGCCTCGACAGTCGACGTGAACGGGTTCGGCTGCGACGGTTCCTCGTCCCGACCCAGATGGGCTGGGCGCACCCTTCGCTAGCGCTTATAGGAAAAGTATATGGAATATAAAGTCAGCGATTTCGATAGGTATGTGCAAAATAAATGATTTGATATTTGACGAGCGATGCAGCCGGCCAGCGCCGCGCATGGGGCCGTCACGCCACCGGACTGCGAGACCCTGCTCGCCGATGACCTGGTGGCACTCGCCGGGGAATTCCACCTCGGGCCATCCGGGCCTTCGAGGCCGTGCCCGACGCCAGCGACGGGCTGCTCCGCGAGGCCGGGCACAATGCCGGGCTCCCCGGCACTGCCCCATGCGGCCGAACTGCGGGCTGGAGCAGGGGCTGACGGAGATGTAGAACAAGTCATCGTCCAAGAACTGCCCTCGGCGTTGAAATGACTGCTACTGTTCAAGCTAATGCACGCCAAGGATGCCGGGCGGAAGGGACTCTCCGGACTCGGGAAGCAAGCCCATCGACCACTGCGGGGGTACTCAAATGCCGATTGATGTCCTGGTTCTGGGGGATGGCGTAGGGGGGTTGGTGACGGCCAATCTGCTGGCCGGAAGGGCGGCGCGCCGCAAGCTCGATCTGCGCGTCCGGGTAATTGGCAACGCCGCGGTGCACACCTATCAGCCGGGCCTGTTATTCCTGCCTTTCCAGAGAGCCGGTTACCGTAAGCTCGCCGATATCCAACGGCCCACGGCGGACTTCGTGGGACGGGGCGTCGAGTACCTTTGCGAGCGCATCACGGCCATTGATCCGGTGGCACGCCGCGTGACCACGGAGGGGGGTATCCATGCCTATGACTGGCTGGTGTTGGGACTGGGGTGCCGTACTGTCCTCGAAGAGGTGGAAGGTCTCGAGGCGCATTGGGGCAAGGGAGCCCACGGCTTCTACACGCCGGACAGCGCGCTGCGGCTCGCGACCGCCCTCGAACGCTTCACCGGAGGGGACCTGGTCATCGACGTCGCCGAGATGCCCATCAAGTGTCCGGTGGCACCCCTGGAATTCGCCTGCCTGGCCGACGAGTACCTGAAGCGGCGCGGCCTCCGCGGCAAGACGCAGCTGACCCTGGTCACGCCGCTCAACGGGGCCTTCACCAAACCGGTGTGCAACGAAGTACTGAGCGACATGCTGGCGGCCAAGGGGGTTGCGGTTGTGCCGAACGCGCCCCTGGCCAAGGTAACGGCCAACGCAATCAGTTGTCCTGACGGCAATGTGATCCCCTACGATCTGCTGGTGACCATCCCGCCGCACGAGGGCTCAAATCTGATCGAGGAGGCTGACCTGGGAGATGGGCTGGGGTTCGGCCTGACCGACAAGCACACGCTTAACGGCGCGCGTCAAGGTAGTTGTCGCCTGAATCATGCGCGGGCAATCCGTTTATCCTGACCGACGACCGCAGACGTGATTGGGACCGTGATCCAAGCGCTGCTTGTTGAACAAAAAAGGCATGCGGGTGCCTTCAAGAAATACGTGTGAGTCGATCGGCCAGGATCTTGCTGCGCTTGTAATTTTCACGACCAGCCACCTCGGCCGATTCAGATCGAGTCAGCTCGGTTTCTCAACGGGGCGTCCAGCCAACTGCCACTCGGGGAACCCGTCTTGCAGACGCCGTGCGCGTACGCCTTTGCGGCGCAGTCGCGCGACCGCTTCGAAAGCGAGAACACAGTAAGGTCCGCGACAGTAGGCAATGACCTCTTGATCACGATCGAAGTCGCGAAGGTGCTTTTCGAGTTCGTTGAGGGGTACATTGACAGCGCCAGGTACATGGCCAGCCAAATACTCCTCACGAGGACGGACATCGATCACCGTCACCAGGCCGGCGCGGGCGCGGGACAGCAACTCCCCGGCGGGCAGCGGTTCGAGGTCGTCTTTCACGGTCAGGTAACGATCAACCAGTTGCTCCACCTCGGCCAAGTGGCGCTGGGCCACCCGACGCATCCGATCAATCAGATCCAGCACGTCGGTGTCACTGATGCGATAGAAGACGGTCTTGCCCTCCTTGCGTGATGCGACCAACCCCGTCTGGCGCAGCTGCTGCAAATGCTGTGACGTGTTTGCGACCGACAAACCGGAGACGCTGGCCAGCGCATCGACGCTGCGCTCACCCTGGGCCAGGAACTCCAGCAGCTCGAGGCGATTGGCGTTACTCAGCGCTTTGCCAATGCGCGCGAACTGTTCGAACAGGGTGTGCTTGAAGTTACCGCCTGTATTCGCGGAAGCTCGGTTACCGGCCATTATTCAATCACTAAATTGATAAATGAGCCAATTATACTAGTGCGCCTGTGGCTGCCACAATCGGGAGGGTCTGCGGTGTGTCATGGGACAGGGTGTGGATGGCGCAGGCGCTGGCCTTGGTCAGTGCGGGCAAGGGTGGCGAGCTGATGGGGCCGATCATTGCTTCCGCGATCTGTACTCCGATGAGATCGCCGACGCACGTGCCGGGCGGCTGGGCGAATGGTGCGGCGTATCGGTGGCGTGCTGGCGTTCCTGCGGAGCGGGACAGCACCAGTCGTCACGGCCGAGGTGTCGATGGACCCCGATCCCGACAGCGGCCTTTCGCGCCGGCGCTTGCGCGACGGCGCACTGCCGCTCGAGCGGGTGCAGCGCCTCCCCGATCACACCCGCGCCTTCTTCGTGGGTCGGGGTTTTGATGCCGACAGCGTCGACCGCTTTGCCCGGGCAAGCGAGTTCCAGGCGATCGTGCACAAGGCGACACCGGCTGACGCCGCGGGCCCGGCGCTCGCCAAAGATCTGGGGCGGTGGCGTGTCGGTGATTAAAACTGGGGCATGATTGCGCTCGGACCGGCAGGGGGCAGCCAGGTCAGTGCGGCCCTGGTCTGGCACGCGTATGGCCAGCTGGGACAGGGCAGGATCCTGGGCGTAGATTGCCCGCCGAGGCAGCCTCCTGTTCACCGGATCGGTTCGAGTCTCTAATCCCACCCCACTAAGGTCCGCAGGGAATCCCTTCGAGACTTTCCCGTTGACACCCGGGCTTTCCTGTCTAATATTCAAGTAGTCAATTGATTAATATTTACCGGCTTGTCGCGGTGCCGACACGGCCGTCAAAAAGAGGGTTGCAGGCATGCAATGGAGCGAGTGGCTGCTCGTGAACGAGCCGGCGGTGCGCCTGGGCTGTTTCCTTGGGGTCTTCGCCGCCGTGGCGGTATCGGAAAGGTTGGTTCCTCGTCGCGCGCTGACACTTTCCAGGACGATGCGCTGGGGCAACAACATCGGTCTGGCGGTGCTCAACACGCTGTTGCTGCGCCTGCTGTTTCCGGCCACCGCGGTCGGCATCGCGGCCTTCGCCGCGCAGCAGGGCTGGGGCGTACTGAACTATGTCGAACTGCCGTTCTGGCTGGCCGTGGTAATCGCGGTAGTCGCGCTGGATTTGGTGATCTGGCTGCAGCATGTGATGGTGCACGCGATCCCGGTGCTGTGGCGCCTGCACCGCGTGCATCACGCCGACCCGGACTATGACCTGACCACCGGGGCGCGCTTCCACCCGATCGAGATCATCCTGTCGATGCTGATCAAGTTCGCGACCATCGCCGTGCTCGGCCCGCCGGTGGTGGCGGTGATCATCTTCGAGGTGCTGCTCAACGCAACCGCGATGTTCAACCACGGCAACGTGCGCCTGCCGGCCAAGGTTGATCGATTGCTGCGCTGGTTCGTCGTGACCCCGGACATGCACCGCGTGCACCACTCGGTCGAGGACGACGAGACCAACTCGAACTTCGGTTTCAACCTGCCTTGGTGGGATCGGCTGTTCGGCACCTACCGCGCGCAGCCGCGGGCGGGCCACGACGCCATGACCATCGGCTTCCGCGGCCATGCCGACCCGCGCGAAGTGGCGCGCCTGGACGGCATGTTGCTCATGCCGTTCAAGGGCGAGGTCGGCGGTTACGCCATCAACCGACGCCACTGGCCC
>JBFZDU010000376.1:0-5830 GCA_041307205.1 Gammaproteobacteria bacterium
GGCGATGTGCTCCAGATCGACCACCGAGCGGCCCAGGCACAGCACCAGCCGCAGGTCGCGCGCGACCGGGTTGTGCGTGGCCAGGATCCGCACCCCTTCCTCCTGGGCTTCCATGTCGAACTCGTTGACGCGCTTGGCCTGATGCAGGATTTGCCGGGCCAGGCCGGCGTCGGTCTGCACCAGGGCCTGACCTGCCTTCTCGACCAGCACCGCCACGACCTCGCCCATCTTCAGGGCCAGGTCCCGCAAGCCATTCAGATCGTCGTCGAAGCGCGAGAGTATGTGCTCGCGTTCACCGCGCACGGGCCGCGTCTCCTGCGTTCAGCCGAACCGCCCGGTGATGTAGTCTTCCGTGAGCTTGTGCCGTGGATTGGTGAAGATCTGCGTGGTCTCGCCCACCTCGACCAGGTTGCCCAAATGGAAATAGGCGGTCCGCTGGGAGACCCGCGCCGCCTGCTGCATGGAATGGGTCACGATGGCAATGCTGTAGTTCTCGCGCAGTTCGTCGATCAACTCCTCGATCTTGGCCGTGGCGATCGGATCCAACGCCGAACAGGGCTCGTCCATCAGGATCACTTCGGGCGACACCGCGATGGTGCGCGCGATACACAGCCGCTGCTGCTGACCGCCGGACAGGCCGGTGCCGGGCTGGTCCAGGCGATCCTTCACTTCTTCCCACAGCCCGGCCTTGCGCAGGCTGGTCTCGACGACCTCGTCGAGATCCGTGCGACTGGCGGCCAGGCCGTGGATGCGCGGGCCATAGGCAATGTTGTCGTAGATCGACTTGGGGAAGGGGTTGGGCTTCTGGAACACCATGCCGACCTGGGCCCGCAACGGCACCACGTCCAGCTTCTTGTCGTGAATGTCCTGCCCATCCAGCCGGATATCGCCGGTTACCCGGCAGCCATCGATGGTGTCATTCATACGATTGAGGCAGCGCAGGAAGGTGGACTTGCCGCAGCCCGAGGGGCCGATCATGGCCACCACCTCGTTCTTGCCCACGTCCAGGTTCACGTCCTTGATGGCGTGCTTGTCGCCGTAATAGACGTTGACGTTGGTGCAAACCATGCGCGGGTTGTCCGAGCGCACCTCGCCGATCGTCTGAAAGCCCTTCTCGAGTTCCTCGGTATGGGACGCCGCTTTTTCCGCCACCGGTAGGTCCCGGTCGTGCACTGCTGTCATGCTGTCATTGTTCGCCATGTTCGGAAACCTCGATACGAAACCTTGTGGTCAGACCTACCAGCGCCGCTCGAAACGCTTGCGCATCACTACCGCAACCGCGTTCATGGTGATAAGGAAGGCCAACAGCACCATGATGGCGGCAGAGGTGCGTTCGACGAAGGCACGCTCCGGACTGTCCGCCCACAGGAAGATCTGCACCGGCAGCACCGTCGAGGGATCGAAGGGACCGCCGGGTATGTCGACGATGAAGGCGACCATGCCGATCATCAGCAGCGGCGCAGTCTCGCCGAGCGCTTGCGCCATGCCGATGATGGTGCCGGTCAGCATGCCCGGCATGGCCAGCGGCAGCACGTGATGGGTCATCGCCTGCATGCGCGATGCCCCTACCCCCAGGGCCGCTTCGCGGATCGACGGCGGCACCGACTTAAGGGCGGCGCGGCTGGCAATAATGATGGTCGGCAGCGTCATCAGGGTGAGCACCAGGCCCCCTACCAGGGGCGCCGAACGCGGCATGCCGAAGAAGTTGATAAACACCGCCAGGCCCAGCAGGCCGAATACGATCGAAGGCACCGCCGCCAGGTTGTTGATGTTCACTTCGATCAAATCGGTCAGCCGGTTCTTGGGAGCGAACTCCTCCAGGTAGACCGCCGCCGCCACGCCGATGGGGAAAGACAGCAACAGGGTCACCAACAGGGTATAGAAAGAGCCGGCGGCCGCCCCGCCGATCCCCGCCAATTCGGGCTCGCGCGAATCGCCGTTGGTGAAGAACGCGGTGTTGAAGTGCTTCTCGACCAGGCCGCGACGCTGCAGATCCCAGACCCAGGCCACGGCCCGATCCTTGACCCGGCGCGCCGCCTCGGGTGTTTCGAACACCAGTATTTCCCAAGTGCCGGCGGCGGCATCGTCCTGTGAATCCAGCGGCAGATACACCTCGCCGGTGATGCCGGTCGTGCTGACGCTGGTTGCCTTGACCACCCCGCCGTTGATGCTGACCAGGTAGCTGGGCAGCTCCGGCGGCAGCGCCTCTTCCCCGCCCGCTGCGTTGGCCCGCTGCCGCAGGCCGGCGATCTGGTCGCGCAGGCGCACGGCGTCGTCCTGGGCAGCCGTGCGCTGCTGCCGGGCCGAGATCAAGGCCGAGCGCCAGCGTTCGATCAGCACCTGATCGCCGGCCGCTTCGGCAGCGGCCAGGCGCTGCTCCGCCCGGCTCGCCTGCTCGCCCAGGTCGTCCGCAGCACGCTCTTTTTGACGTAACTCACGTTCCTGGCGGTCGGCCACGGCAGCGAGGTTCGCCTTCACCTCGTCGAGGATCGCGGTGAAGTCGTTGGCCGTGGTCAATATCTTGATCTGTCCCGAGGTCCCGGTCGGCGAGGCGATCCCGGCGAAACTGCGCACCGCGATCTCCGTGGAGCGGCCCTTGACCAGCATGTCGATATCGTCGTCGGCCACCAGCCACAGCCGCTGGGTGGTCCCGATCAGCGACGGGTCTGCGCGCACCTTGTCGCCCAGCGAGAAGCCCGCGCCGGAGCTGACCATGCTGTACAGCTCGCGCAACTCGCGCCGCCCGGACACGCCGGGAAAGGCCTCGCGCAGCGCCGCCTTCACCAGAGCGGCGTAGTCGGCACGGGCCATGGCCTCGGGTTGACGCTCGCCGCGCGGGTCTATGACCTGTTCGTCGAACCTGATATCCAGGGCGATGTGGGTCTGGACGAAAGCGCTGTAGCCCTTGGAGACGATGCTGGTAAACAACAGCACCACGAAGCTCATGCCCAGCACCACCGCCCCCAGGCCCAGGGCGCGAAAGCGTTTCTCCCGCGCATACCGGCGCTTGAGCGAGAGCTGCACCCGGTCGATGGTACGCATCGGTTTTGTTTCGGACACCATGGTGAAGTCGCCTCCGCTCACTCGTACTGCTCGCGGTACTTACGCACCACGTGCAGCGCAATCACGTTCAGGACCAGGGTCACCACGAACAGCAACAGGCCAAGTGCAAAGGCCGCCAGCGTCTTGGGACTGTCGAACTCCTGGTCGCCCACCAGCAGGGTGACGATCTGCACCGTCACCGTGGTCACGCTCTCCAACGGGTTGGCGGTCAGGTTGGCCGCCAGTCCCGCGGCCATGACCACGATCATGGTCTCGCCGATGGCCCGCGACACCGCCAGCAGGACACCGCCGACGATGCCGGGCAGGGCCGCTGGCAGAACCACCTGGCGGACGGTCTCGGACTGGGTCGCCCCCAGGGCGTAGGCGGCATCGCGCAATGCCTGCGGCACCGCGTTGATCACATCGTCGGACAGCGACGAGACGAAGGGAATGATCATGATGCCCATCACCAGGCCCGCCGCCAGCGCGCTCTCGGACGACACCTGCAGACCCAATTCGCCACCGAGGTCACGGATGAAAGGCGCCACCGTCAAGGCCGCGAAAAAGCCGTAGACCACGGTCGGGATGCCGGCGAGCACTTCCAGAACCGGCTTCGCGGCGGCACGCAAGCGCTTGCCGGAGTATTCCGAGAGATAGATCGCGGCCATCAGGCCGACCGGTACGGCGACCAGCATGGCGATGAAGGAAATCAGCATGGTCCCGGCAAACAGCGGGACGGAACCGAAGGCACCGGAGGAACCGACCTGGTCCGCGCGGATGGCCATCTGCGGGCTCCAGTCCAGGCCGAACAGGAAATCGGTCAGGGGCACGGCGTTGAAAAAGCGGATCGCCTCGAACAGCACCGACAGGACAATGCCGATGGTGGTGAAAATGGCGATGGTGGAACTGAGCACCAGCAACGCCGTGACGATCCATTCCACGCGGTTGCGCGCCCGCATCTGCGGCGACACCGCCCGCCAGGCCAGGCCGCCGCCCAGGCTGGCGAGCGACAGCACCACTACCACCATGGCGGCCTGCGCCGTGGTCTGCAGACTGTTGTAGTGATCGGCCGCCGCCTGCAGTTGCGGATCGACCGCGCGGGACACGACGTTGCCCGAGGCCAGGTTGCGGATGTCGTTGACGACCAGGTTCAACTGCGGCGCGGGCAGCTGCCGCAGTTCGGCCGGCAGGTCGGCCACCACCAAATCGACCACCAGGGTCGACTGCAGCGCGATCCAGAGCCCCAGTACGGCCAAGGCCGGCAACCCCGCCCACAAGGCCGTGTAAAAGCCGTGGTAGGACGGCAGCGAATGCAACCGCGGGACGCGCGTCACGCCACCGACCACGGCGATCGAGCGCCGCCGGCCGAGTTGGTAGGCGACCGCCATCAGTCCGAGCAGGACGATTAACAGGATCGAGAGGTGCATGACGCCGACTGGGCCTCTGGAGAACTTTGGATTCGGAAAAAGCGGCGGCCGGTTACCCGGCCGCCCCGTTTACGGCACCACCCGAGATCTCGGGCTTACTTGTCCAGCATGGGCATCGGAGCCAGATTCAGCGCGTCCTGCGCCACCTGGCTGCGTTCGGCGTCGGGCATCGGAATCAGGCCCTTGTCGGCCAGGTAACCTTCCATGCCGAAGGCCTTCTCGGATACGAACTCGGCCAGGTACTCCTTGATGCCAGGCACCGCGCCCACATGCGCCTTCTTGACGTAGATGTACAGCGGCCGCGACACCGGGTAGGACCCGTCGGCGATCTTCTCGAACTCCGGCGCGACGCCGTCGATAACCGAGCCCTGCAGCTTGTCGGCATTCTGGTCGAGGAAGCTGAAGCCAAACACGCCGAAGGCCTTCGGGTTGGAATCGAGCTTCTGTACGATCAGGTTGTCGTTCTCGCCGGCCTCGACATAGGCGCCGTCCTCGCGCACCGTGTGGCACACGGCCTGGTGCTTTTTGGCGTCTGCTTTCTTGAGCGCCTTCACCGCTTCGATCATGTTGCATCCCCCCTCCATGGCGAGCTCCGCGAAGGCGTCACGGGTCCCCGACGTCGGGGGCGGACCCAGCACTTCGATCTTGTTGGCCGGCAGGGCGGAGTTGACGTCCTTCCAGGTCTGGTAGGGGTTGGGCACCAGCTGGTCGCCACCTTTGGGATCCGGCACTTCCTTGGCCAGGGCCAGCCACAGGTCCTTGAGCGAGAGTTCCATGCGCGGCGCGGCCTTGGAGTTGGCCAGCACGATGCCGTCGTAGCCGATCTTGACCTCGATGATTTCGCTCACGCCGTTGCCCGCGCACTGCTCCTGCTCCGACTTCTTGATCCGACGCGAGGAGTTGGTGATATCGGGGTGTTCGACGCCCACACCGGCGCAGAACAGCTTCAGGCCGCCGCCCGACCCGGTGGACTCGATCTTCGGCGTCTTGAACTGTGTGGTCTTGCCGAACTGCTCCGCCACCACGGTGGCGAACGGATAGACGGTGGACGAACCGACGATGCTGACATAGTCGCGCTGGGCGGCAGCAGCAGCGGTACCCGAAACTAAAGCAGCGGCAATGGCCGCCAGGGCGAGAGGCTTGTTCGACACGATGTCCTCCGAAGGGGTTGTGAATGTGAATTTACGCCAACGTCGCCTTCGGCTGGGCCGAACCGGGTTCGCTGACGCCTGGAACCGAGCGGCATTCTGGCTCAGATCTGTGAAATTTTTATGACAAAGGGCGCGCCGGACCAACACTAAACAAGCATAAGTGGCCGTGATTAAATGAATTTTTCTTTACAACCGGATACCCCGTCAACA
>JBFZDU010000377.1:0-2616 GCA_041307205.1 Gammaproteobacteria bacterium
GAGCGCACCGAGTTGTTTCTGGTCGAGGGTGACTCGGCAGGCGGTTCGGCCAAGCAGGCGCGCGACAAGCACTTCCAGGCCATCATGCCGCTGCGCGGCAAGATTTTGAACACCTGGGAGGTCGACCCGGCCGAGGTGCTGGGCTCGCAAGAGGTGCACGACATCGCGGTAGCGATCGGGGTGGAGCCGGGCAGCGACGATCTCTCCCGGTTGCGCTTTGGCAAAGTCTGCATCCTGGCCGACGCGGACTCGGACGGTCTGCACATCGCCACCCTGCTGTGCGCCTTGTTCGTGCGGCACTTCGCCAGGCTGGTCAAAGAAGGCCATGTCTACGTGGCCATGCCGCCGCTGTACCGCATCGACGTGGGCAAGCAGGTCTTTTATGCCCTGGACGATGGCGAACGGCAGGGCGTGCTCGACCGCATCGCGGCGGAGCAGCTCAAGGGCAAGGTCAGCATCCAGCGCTTCAAGGGCCTGGGCGAGATGAACCCGCAGCAGCTGCGCGAGACCACCATCCACCCTGATACCCGGCGCCTGGTGCAGTTGGGTGTCGATCCCGGTGACGATACCCTGAGCCTGATGGACATGCTGCTGGCGAAGAAGCGCGCGGGCGACCGCCGGCAGTGGCTGCAGGAAAAGGGCGATTTGGCCGAGGTGTGATAGGGTCCAAGGGCGGGCTGCCCGGTTTTGCCGCAATGCGACATGGATTGATTTCGATCAATCCGGTCCCGGCCTCGGCTGGGAAGGCCAATTAGGGTTGGCTTATATTCCCCGCGTTTTGTTTTCGTCTTGGAGCTGCCGACGGATGAACCTGCGAATCGTTGCTAGCGGCTGGTGCATGGTCCTGGTGGCCGCGGCCGGTGCCGCGACCGCGGCACCCGACGGTGCGGCACTTTACGAGGAGCACTGCGCGGTCTGTCACGACAGCCGCGGCCGCGGCGGTATCGGCCTGCCGCTGCCCGAGGCCAAGCTGGACCAGGTGTCCGACGAGTACCTGTACCAGAGCATCCGGCTCGGTCGCCCCGGCCGCATCATGCCGGCCTTCGCGGAGCTGAGCGACGCCCAGGTGAGCGCGCTGGTCAGCCATATGCGCAGCTGGTCGGGCAAGCCCGGCATGCGCTTCGACCCGGCGCCCATCACCGGCGATGTCGCCGCCGGCCAAGCCTTGTACGAGAGGCACTGCGCCAAGTGCCACGGCAACGACGGCAGCGGCGAGGGCGCAGGGACCGGGGTTACCCTGTCGCGCGAACGCAAGTTTATGGTAATGCCTGCGGCCATCAATAACGCAGGGTTTCTCAATGCCGCGCCCGACGCAATGATCAAGCACGTGGTCGGGGTGGGGCGGCCGGACAGCGACATGCCGGGGTTCGCCGAGAAGCTGTCGGATACCGAGATCAACGCGGTCGTGGCCTATGTGCGCACCTTTGCGAACCAGGCCGCGGCGGTCGTGGAGGAGCCGTCGGCGCAGCGCCCGCCGGCCCTCGTGGTCGAGTCGCCACACGACTTCGAGACCACGCTGGACAATGTGCATCAAGCCTTGATCGGCGCCAATTTCCGCCTGTTCCCGGACCGCTTCCTCGAAGAGGGGCTGACCGACGAGTTCAGCCACAACACCCGCCAGGTCAGCATCCGTTTCTGCAATTTCAAGCAGTTGTACAACATGCTGAACATCGAACCGCGGCTCGGCGTGGTACTGCCCTGCACCATAACCGTGGTCGAGCAGGCCGACGGCAGGGTCCTGCTGGTGGCCCCTGACATGCACGCCATCTCGCACTGGTTCAACAACGCCGAGTTGGAACAGCTGGGCGAGCAGATGGAGCAGTCCGTGGTCGGCATTCTTGAGGAGGCGACCCTTTGAACCTGTCCCTGTTCCCCTGTCTGCGCCTGATCGCGGTCTGGCTGATGCTGTGGCTGGCCGGTTCAGCCAGCGCCCAGAACCTGCTCATGGTGCGCACGCCACAGCCGTTCGAGGCCACCATGAACGTGCTGCAGCAGACCCTGGCGGAGTACGGCTATGCGGTTGGGCATGTGCAGCGTTGTGATGGCGGCATGGCCGATTTCGGCTATAAGTCGGATCTGTACCGCGTGGTGTTCTTCGGTAAGCTGGCCGAGGTGCGCGAGCTCAGCGCCAAGTATCCCGAATTGATCCCCTACCTACCGCTGAAGATCCTGTTGTTCGCGGAGCGTGACCAGACGGTGTTGGTGGCCCTCAACCCGCTCGAGCTGGCCCGCCGCTACGAGGCACGCCAGCTGCAGGTGCAGTTTCTTCGCTGGCACAGCGACTTGCGTGCCATCTTGCAGGAGGTGCAAGAGTTCCGGCCGGCGGGTGAACAAAGGACCGAGGGCCAAGGGCCGGGGGCCAAGGGGTCCGGTGCGGCTGCGCTGTGACTGTTCGCGGTAAGGGATTGACCGGCGTGGCCGGGCTGCGACCTGGTTGTCGACCCTCGCCCCTCGACCCTCACTCCTCGGCTCTCGGCCCTTTGCCCTCGCCCCTGCCGTAAAGGCCCCCGGCCCCAATCTTCTGTAGAATCCCGCCCGACTCCGATCGCAGGATTCAGCCCGTACGATGGCGCCGACCCAGGACTACACCGCGGAGGGTATCGAACGCATCCCTCT
>JBFZDU010000378.1:0-2997 GCA_041307205.1 Gammaproteobacteria bacterium
GCGGCCTTCGCCGCCAAACCGGCCACCGCTGCCGCCGGGCGATTCGCTGACAGCACCGGCGCCAGCCCGGACGACCTGCAGAAGATCAAGGGCATAGGTCCACGTCTCGCCGCACTGCTCAATGAACTGGGCGTCTACCGCTACCGGCAGATTGCCGAGTTCACGCCCGCCGACATCGCCTGGGTAAACGAGCGACTGCGATTCAAGGGCCGGATCGAGCGCGAGAAATGGGTGGAACAGGCACGCACGCTGGCGGGCGGCTGAGCCGCGGCGCAGCTCAATCGAAGCCCTGGGTCAGGACCACCAGGGCGTCGAGGCGGTTGCGCGCCGCGCCGCTGGCGATGGCCGCGTCGGCGGCGCTCACCCCGTCCTTCAACGAGGCTGTCAGCCCGGCAACATAGATGGCCGCACCGGCATTGAGCGCGACGATATCGCGCGCCGGGCCGGGATGATCCTCCAGCACCGAGCGGATGATCGCCAGACTGCCCGCGGCATCCGCGACGCGCAGCGCACTGATCGGGGTCCGCGTCATGCCGAATTCCTCCGGCTGCACGCTGTAGCAGCGGATCTGCCCGTCCTTGAGTTCCGCCACCTCAGTCTGGTCGCCCACCGAGATCTCGTCGAGCCCATCGCGTGCGTGCACCACCAGCACGTGCCGCGAACCGAGGCGCTGTAGCACCTCGGCCAGGGGTTCGAGCAGCTCCGCGCTGAACACCCCCAGCACCTGGTTTGGCGCACCCGCGGGGTTGGTCAATGGACCCAGCACGTTGAACAGCGTGCGCGTACCCATCTCGCGGCGTGGTCCGATGGCGTGCTTCATGGCCCCATGATGGGCCGGGGCGAACATGAAGCCGACGCCAACCTCGGCGATGCAGCGCGCGACCTGCTCGGGCGTGAGATCGAGCCGCACGCCCGCGGCCTCCAGCACGTCGGCCGAACCCGAACTGGACGAGACCGAGCGGTTGCCATGCTTGGCCACCCGCGCCCCGGCGGCGGCGGCGACGAAGGCGGCCGCAGTAGAAATATTGAAGGTGCCGCAGGCGTCGCCGCCGGTGCCGCAGGTGTCGACCAAGTGCTCGGCGCCGACCTCGACCCGGGTCGCCAGCTCCCGCATCACCCCGGCCGCGGCCGCGATCTCAGTGACCGTCTCGCCCTTCATGTGCAGCCCGACCAGGAAGCCGCCGATCTGCGCCGCGGTGGCGCCGCCGGTCATGATGGTGCGCATGACCGCTGTCATCTGTTCCGCATCCAGATCCTGGCGCTTGATGACCGCGCTGATGGCTTGTTTCAGGTCCATGGGCTGCCCCTTGTTCGGCTTTGAATCGATTTGCTACCTGCCTTCGAGAAAATTCCGCAGCATCCGGTGCCCGTGCTCGGTCAGGATCGACTCGGGATGGAACTGCACTCCCTGCACCGGCAGGGCGCGGTGCCGCACGCCCATGATCTCGTCGCGCACGTCGCCACGGCGGGTCCAGGCCGTGACCTCCAGGCAGTCGGGCAGGCTCGCCCACTCAATCACCAGCGAATGGTAACGGGTGGCATCAAACGGGCTCGGCAAGCCGCTGAACACCCCGCTGTCGGCGTGAAAGATGGGCGAGATCTTGCCATGCATCACCTCGCGCGCGTGTACGATGTGCCCGCCAAAGGCCTGACCGATCGCCTGATGCCCCAGGCACACACCGAGGATCGGGATCCTGCCAGCGAACTGCTGGATGGCCGCCACCGACACCCCCGCCTCGTTGGGCGTGCAGGGCCCGGGCGAGATCACCAGCTGCTCGGGCGCCAGCGCCGCGATGCCCGCCAGGTCGATCTCGTCGTTGCGCAGCACCCGCACCTGCGCCCCCAGCTCGCCGAAGTACTGCACCAGGTTGAAGGTGAAGGAGTCGTAGTTGTCGATCATCAGCAGCATGCTCAGCCCTCCACCATGAACGGCGGGCGATCGACACCGGCCTCGGCCAGGGCGACGGCGCGGAACACGGCGCGACCCTTGTTCAGGGTCTCCTTCCACTCCAGTGCCGGCACCGAGTCGGCCACGACCCCGGCGCCAGCCTGGATATGCAACTGGCCGTCCTTGATCACGGCAGTGCGAATGGCGATGGCGGTGTCCATGTTGCCGCTCCAGCCGAGGTAACCGACCGCGCCCGAGTAGATCCCGCGCTTGACCGGTTCGAGTTCGTCGATGATTTCCATGGCGCGGATCTTGGGCGCACCCGAGACGGTGCCGGCCGGAAAGGTCGCGCGCAACACGTCGATCGCCGTCAGGCCGTCGCGCAGTTCGCCGACCACGTTGGAGACGATGTGCATGACGTGCGAGTAGCGCTCCACGATCATCTTGTCGGTGACCCGGACCGTGCCGATCTTCGCCACCCGGCCGGCATCGTTGCGCCCCAGGTCGATCAGCATCAGGTGCTCGGCGATCTCCTTCGGATCCGCCAGCAGCTCCGCCTCCAGCGCCTGGTCCTCCTCGGGCGTGTAGCCGCGGCGGCGGGTACCTGCGATCGGCCGCACCGTGATCTCGCCGTCCTCCAGGCGCACCAGAATCTCGGGGGAGGAGCCCACCACCTGGAACTCGCCGAAATCCAGGAAATACATATAGGGCGAGGGATTGAGGCCGCGCAGGGCGCGGTACAAATCCAGCGGTCGCGCCGCGTAGGGAATCGACAGGCGCTGCGACAACACCACCTGCATGCAGTCGCCATCGAGGATGTACTGCTTGATGCGCTCGACCGCCTGCTTGAATCCCGCTTCGGTGAACCCGGACACGAAGTCCGTCTCGCTCACCCGGCGCGGCGGCCCCGGCGGGACGCGCGGCGCGCCGCGCTGCATCCGCGCCACCAGTTCGCTGATCCGCGCCCGGGTCGAGGCCAGGGTGTCGCCCCGGGCCGGGTCGGCGTGCACGATCAGGTACATGCGGCCGGCCAGGTTGTCGAACACCACCACCTCTTCCGACACCATCAACAGGATGTCGGGGGTGCCCAATTGATCGGGGTTGGGCGA
>JBFZDU010000379.1:0-4848 GCA_041307205.1 Gammaproteobacteria bacterium
ACTGGGTGCAGGGGGCCTGCCGCCCGCAGTTGACGCTGCTGCTCGACGTGCCGGTGCACGTCGGCCTGGAGCGCGCGGGGCGCCGCTCGACCCCCGACCGCTTTGAACGGGAGCAGGTGGCTTTTCACGAGCGGGTGCGCCAGGCCTATCTGGACATCGCCGCGGCAGACCCGTTGCGGGTGCGGCTGGTCGATGCCAGTCGACCGGCCCAGGTGGTGGCGGATGATCTGGCCGCGATCATGGATGCCTATGTCGCAGCGAATGCCTGACCCGTTGCCCTGGCATGCCGACAACTGGGCCCTGCTCCAGGCGCGGCGCGCGCAGGATCGGCTACCGCACGCGCTGCTGCTGGAGGGGCCGGCCGGACTGGGCAAGCTGCGCTTCGCTCAACGCCTGACCGCGGCGCTGGTGTGCGCCGCGCCAGATCAGGCCGGCGACGCCTGTGGCAGTTGCCGGGCCTGCCGGCTGCGCGCCTCGGGCGGGCATCCGGACATACTCGCGGTGACGCCCGAAGAACCGGGCAAGGCCATCCGGATCGACGAGATCCGCGATCTGAGCGAACGCAGCGTGCTGTCGGCCGAAGGCAGTGGCTACCGCGTCTGCCTGCTGCACCCGGCGGACGCCATGACCCATGGTGCGGCCAATGCCCTGCTCAAGACCCTCGAAGAGCCGGTTGCCCGGACCGTGCTGCTGCTGGTAAGCGCCGCGCCCAGTCGGCTGCCAGCGACTATCCGCAGCCGCTGTCAAAGGTTGCGCTTCGAGCCACCGTCGCAGGGACAGGCGCTGGCCTGGTTGGCAGGACAAGCCGGTGGTGCGGCGGCCCAGGACCTGTTGGGCCTGGCGGGCGGCGCACCCCTGCAGGCCCTGATGCTGGCCGAGCAGGGGGTCGGCGCGCGACTGCTCGCGCTGTGCAGCGACCTGGCCGCACTGTTGGGCGGTCGCGCGGACCCGGTCACACTGGCGGCTCAATGCCAGGACCTGCCCCTGCCGACGCTCCTGGATTACCTGATGCAGTGGCTTATCGACCTGGTCCGGCTCAAGACTGCCGCCAACCCACCGATGATATTCCATAGTGGCAGGGAAGCGGATTTGCAAAGCCTGGCGCAGCGGATAGACTTGCGAAGCATGTTCCTGTTTTTCGACAATCTGCTCTCTCTGCGCCGTCAACTAGGCAATAATCTGAACGCCCAACTGGCCACCGAACGTCTGTTTATCGATTGTGGCCAACTCGGGGGATGAAGCCCTTGGATTTGAACAGCGCAACGCCTCAGAAGGCCCGCCAGGGCATATTGTCCCTGACTATCAAGGACAAGAACGCCCTGTATGCCGCCTACATGCCCTTTATCCGTAACGGCGGGCTGTTTATTCCGACCAGCAAGAAATATCGGCTCGGCGACGAGGTTTTTATGCTGCTCAGCTTGCTCGAAGAGACCGAACGCATCCCGGTCGCCGGCAAGATCATCTGGATCACCCCGGTCGGGGCCGAAGGCAACCGGGCGGCCGGTATCGGCGTACAGTTCAGCGATCAGGATGGCGGCCTGGCCCGCAACAAGATTGAGGGCTATCTGGCCGGGGCCCTGAAGTCGGACAAGCCCACGCATACGATGTAGCCTGCCACGGGCATTCCGCCATATGTATATCGACTCCCATTGCCACCTCGACCGGGTGGACCTCACGCCTTACGACGCCGATTTCGGACGCTTCATGGCGGCCACGCGGGCGGCCGGGGTCGAGCACATCCTGTGTGTGTCGATCGACCTGGAGAGCTACCCGGACATGCTGGCGCTGGTGGCCGAACAGCCGGATGTGTCGATCTCGGTGGGCGTGCACCCCAACGAGCAAGACCGGCGCGAGCCCGGGGTGGCCGAACTGGTGGCCTTGGCCGGGCATCCCAAAAATGTCGCGATCGGCGAGACCGGGCTCGACTATTTCCGCAGCGATGCCGCATTGGCGTGGCAGCAGGTCCGCTTTCGAACCCATGTGCAGGCGGCGCGCGAGGCGGGCAAACCCCTGATCATCCATACCCGCGACGCCCGCGAGGACACGCTGCGCATCCTGCGCGAGGAAGGCGCGCAGGCGGTCGGCGGGGTCATGCACTGTTTCACCGAGACCTGGGAGATGGCCGCGGCCGCCATGGACTTGGGATTTTATATCTCGTTTTCGGGCATCGTGACCTTCCGCAATGCCGAGGCACTGCGCGAGGTGGCGGCCCGCGTACCGCTGGAGCGGTTGCTGATTGAGACCGATGCGCCCTACCTGGCCCCGGTGCCGCACCGCGGCAAACCAAACGAGCCGCGTTACGTGGTGCAGGTCGCGGCGACCATCGCCGCGCTGCGCGGCCTGCCCGTGGTAGAGCTGGCGGCGGTGACGCGCGCCAACTTCCACCGCCTGTTCCGGACCGGCTGAGCCCCGGCCCGGTCGACCGGGAGGTCGGCCTTGAGCGAACCCCAACCGCCACTACAGCTGACACCGCAGCGCTCGCGCTGCCTGGCGCTGTGGCTGTTCGGGCTGCATCTGGCCGGGCTGCTCGCGGTGTGGCAGAGCGCCTTGCCAGGTGCGGCGCGAGTGGCACTCGGTCTGGTCGTAATCGGCGGCGGCGCCGTGGCGGCACGGCGGCACTGGCTGTGGGCGTCACGCATTACGCTGACCTGGCATGCCGAGGGCCACTGGACGCTGCAGCACCCCGGTGGTCGGATCGAGGCCCACGAATGGGCGGCGCCTTATGCCCATCCGCGGCTGGTGCTGTTGCGGCTGCGCACCGGACGCTGGCGCCATTGCAGCATCGCGTTGTGCGCCGACAGCCTGCCCGGCGAACTGCATCGGCGCCTGCGCGTACGACTGAGGGCCGGTCAGACGGCCGAGCGGGGTATGTAGTTGTCCGGTATCAACACCGTCGGCTCGCTCTGCGCGGGATCGGTGTAGGGGAAGTCCCGGGTGTAGTGCAGGCCGCGGCTCTCACGCCGACGCTGCGCCGACAAGATAATGAGGTCGGCCACGTCCACCAGGTTGCGCAATTCCAACAGGTCGTTGTTCACCCGGAAATTGCTGTAGTACTCGCGGATCTCGTGACGCAGCAGGTTGACGCGGCGCTTGGCGCGCTCCAGACGTTTGTTGCTGCGCACTATCCCTACGTAATCCCACATGAAACGCCGCAGTTCGTCCCAGTTGTGCGATACCACCACCTGCTCGTCGGAATCGGTTACCCGGCTTTCGTCCCACGAGGGCAGGGCGGGCAGGGCGGTCAGTTCGACCAGTTGCGCGCCGATGTCCAAGGCCGCAAGGTCGGCGAACACCAGGCACTCCAGCAGCGAGTTGCTGGCCATGCGGTTGGCACCGTGCAGCCCGGTGTAGGCGGTCTCCCCGACCGCATACAGGCCCGGCATGTCAGTGTTCGCGCAGCGGTCGGTCACCACCCCGCCGCAGGTATAATGCGCGGCCGGTACCACCGGCAGCGGTTCGCGCGCCATGTCGATGCCCAGTTCCAGGCAGCGCCCGTAAACCGTCGGGAAGTGGGCCTGGATGAAATCGGCACCCTTGTGGCTGATGTCCAGGTAGACACAGTCGATGCCCAGGCGCTTCATCTCGTGGTCGATGGCCCGCGCCACGATGTCGCGTGGCGCCAATTCCGCCCGTTCGTCGAAGTTCGGCATGAATCGGCTGCCGTCGGGCAGCAGCAGGCGCCCGCCCTCACCGCGCACCGCCTCGGTAATCAGGAACGATTTGGCCTTCGGATGGTACAGGCAGGTGGGGTGGAACTGGATGAACTCCATATTGGCCACGCGGCAACCGGCCCGCCAGGCCATGGCGATGCCGTCGCCCGTGGCCACGTCCGGGTTGCTGGTGTACAGATAGACCTTGCTGGCCCCGCCAGTCGCGAGCACCACGAAGTGGGCCGCCACCGCCCGTACCCGATCGGACTTGAGGTCGAGCAGATAGGCTCCCAGGCAGCGCCGTGGACCCCGGTGGCCGAGCTTGTCGGTCGTGATCAGGTCGACGGCGATCTGGTGTTCCAGTACCTCGATGTTCGGTTGGCGCCGGACCCGTTCCTCGAGGGTCATCTCCACCGCCTTGCCCGTCGCGTCGGCGGCGTGAATCACGCGCCGGTGACTGTGCCCGCCCTCGCGGGTCAGGTGGTAACCGGCCGTACCCGTGGGTGGGTCACGGGTAAACTCGACGCCCTCCTGCTGCAACCAGCGGATATTGGCTGGACCGCGCTCGACCACCAGTCGCACCGCGTCCTCTTCGCACAGGCCGGCGCCGGCATCCAGGGTGTCGCGGACGTGGGACTCAATGGAATCCCCGGCATCCAGCACTGCCGAAATGCCCCCTTGGGCGTAGAGTGTGTTGCCCTCGGCCAGTTCGCGTTTGGAGACCACGGCGACCCGCGCGTGCGGCGGGAGGCGCAGGGCGAGACTCAGGCCGGCGGCGCCACTGCCGACGATCAAAACATCGTATTGAGGTTTCAGGGTCCGACCTCCTGATTTGCCGCTGCGCCAGCTAACCGCGATAATCGCGCCCAGCGTGGTACCGACCCGGCGCGCCGGGGGTTGCCGCATCCTAGCCCAGATCGAGCCCGTTCGAGAACCTTGCGCCCGACCGCCACTTTGATTGCTCCTGATCAGTTGTCTGCGGCCGAATCGGAGCGCGGTGGGCGAACTTTTGCCGCGGCGGCAAGTCTACCGGACCGGGAGCTTGGGAAACCGGCCCGCGCCCACACGGCGAGGCACAGATGAACGCCAGCGGGCAGGCCGATCAGCAGTTGGTGGAACGGGTGCAGCGAGGGGACAAGAAGGCCTTCGATGTACTCGTATTGAAGTACCAGCAGAAAGTGGCGAACCTGATCTCACG
>JBFZDU010000380.1:0-4975 GCA_041307205.1 Gammaproteobacteria bacterium
GCGGGGTTTACCTGGCCGGGTCGAAACTAACGCATACCCAGCTGATCGAGCCGGCTCACCAGGTCCTCGGCGCGTAGGTGGGTATAGCGGCGCAGCATCTGCATCGACTTGTGGCCGGAGATCGTGGCGACCTCCTGATCGCCGAGCCCCGCCTCGACCAGGCGCGAGACAGCCTCGTGTCGCAGGTCGTGAAAGCGTAGCCCCTTGATGCCGGCCTGTTTCAGCGTGCGGTGCCAGGCCGGGCGGAACTCATAGGGCCGGCGTACCTTGTCGCGGCCGGGTTCGCCGAAAAAGATCAGGTCGGTGTCGATGGGGCGCACCGGATTGTTGAGCGCGAGGCGCAAGACCGCTACCGCCTCTCGGGTCAGCGGGACGGTGCGGGCCGACCCGTTCTTGGTCTCGGTGAGGTGGACGGTGCGGTTGTCCAGATTCACCTGACGGCGGGTCAGACCCTTGATCTCGCCGGCACGCATGCCGGTGTAGAGCGCGACACGGACGATCCAGCCGAGCATCGGGTTGGAGTGGCGATCGCAGGCCCGCAGTAGGGCCTTCTCCTCGTCGGCGCCCAGACGGCGGTCGCGACCCTTGCCCGGCGCCGGTTTGCGGATGTTGGACACCGGGTTGTAGATCAGCCCCAGGCGCCATTCCTTGATCGCGATGGTGAACAGATGCGACAGCAGCGCGAGCTCGAGGCGGACGGTGTCGGCGGACTTGCCGGCGGCCAGCCGCTCGTCGCGGTATTCGGCCACCAGGTCGGGCGTGATCGCCGCCAGGCTGTAAGCGTCGAACTTCTTTTTCAGCGCCTTGGCCTTGCGGCTCTCTCCGTAGGCGGTGCTCTCGCGCTTGCTGGCGGACACCTCGGCCAGGTATCGGTCCAGCGCCTTGTCGAACAGCAGCCTCTCGGCACCGGCACGGCTGATGTACACGCCGCGCACCATCTCGTCCTCGGTGCTGCGCGCCCAGTCGGCCGCATCGCGCTTGGTACGAAAGGTCTTGATGGTCACCGGCCAGCCGCGCTTGCGGATGACTGCCTTCCAGGTGTTCGAGGGTGTTTTGGTGATGGTCGCCACGGTGCTTCCGGTACAGGTGTACCGAAAATGTACCGAGTGACACAGGGACTAAACAGCAGAAACCGCTTATGTCTTTGAATTGATTGGTGCCCAGGGGCGGAATCGAACCACCGACACGGGGATTTTCAATCCCCTGCTCTACCGACTGAGCTACCTGGGCAATGCGGTTTGCTGGGCGGGCGCTGCTGACGGGCTTGAGTCCGCCGGCGCCGCCACGGGCAAGTCGCGTATTTAAGCGGCTGCTGTTGGCCGCGTCAAGCAGGCCGCTACTCGGGCTTGTAGTCGGGCGGGGCTTCGGCGCCTTCCCCGAAGAAGAACTTGTCCATCTGCTCTTCGAGGAACTTGCGCGCCTTGGGGTCCATGGGGCTCAAGCGGTATTCGTTGATCAGCATGGTCTGGTGCTTCAGCCAATCCTGCCAGGCCTGTTTCGAGACGTTATCGAACACCCGCTTGCCGAGCTCGCCCGGGTAAGGCTGGCGGTCGAGGCCCTCGGCCTCGCGGTGCAGTTTGACGCAGTTGACGACTCGACTCATGGCGCTTCCCCGGTGGGCTGGAGTTCCTGGATCAGGCGCGACACCGGCGCGGCCAGGCCGCGGGCATCGGGTAGGGCGGGGTTATACCAGACCCGCCGATCGCCATCCAGGACCCGGCAACCCGCTCCTTCAAGCAGGATTTCCACCGGCCGGATGTCGAGGTGGAAGTGGCTGAAGCTGTGGCGGCGCGGTGCCAGCGGCCTGAGCAGCCGACCGGTCGCGCCCAGCGCCTCGCGGCACCAGGCCAGCGGGTCGGCGTCGGGCGCCAGCTCCGGCAGGCCCCAGAGTCCGCCCCAGATACCGCTGGGCGGGCGCTGTTCGAGCAGCAGCCGGCCGGCCGGATCGCGCACCAGCAACATGGCCAGGGTCCGCACCGGCAGCACGCTCCCCGGCTTGCGGCCGGGATAGGCGCCCGGGTTGCCCTGGCGGCAGGCGATACAGACCGCCGCCAGCGGGCAGGCACCGCAGGCGGGGCGGCTGCGGGTGCAGACGCCGGCGCCCAGGTCCATCATGGCCTGGTTGTATTCCCGCGCCTGGGCCGCTGGGGTGAGGTGCTCGGCCAGCGCCCAGAGCCGTTGCTGCACGGCGGCCGTGCCCGGCCAGCCGGCCACCCCGAAACAACGCGCCAGCACCCGCTTGACGTTGCCGTCGAGGATCGGGTGGCGTTGGCCCAGGGCCAGCGACAGCACGGCCCCGGCAGTGGACCGTCCCACCCCCGGCAAGGCCAGCACGGCCGCGAAATCGCTCGGGAACGCCCCGGCGTGGCGCGCCTGCACCACGCCCGCGGCCCGGTGCAGATGCCGGGCGCGGGCGTAGTAGCCCAGGCCCGACCACAGGTGCAGCACCTCGTCGAGCGGGGCCTCGGCCAAGTCAGTCAGGGTCGGGAAGCGGGTTACGAAGCGCTCGAAATAGGGGATGACGGTGCTCACCTGGGTCTGCTGCAGCATGACCTCGGAAACCCACACCCGGTAGGGGGTCGGCTGGCGCTGCCAGGGCAGGTCCTTGCGGCCATGGGCGGCAAACCAGCCAAGCACCAGCGCAGCGAAATCGGCGGGGGCGGTCATTGCGGGCGGGCTGTCCCGCAGCTCCAGCACAGCCCGAGTTCGCCGTCGACCTCGGCACCGCAGCGCGGGCAGTCCCAGGGCGAGGCGACCAGCCGCGGCGCCCGCTGTTCTGCCAGGAACTCATCCAGGACGGCCCGGGCGCGGGTCCACTGGGCGCTGTCCACCACCCAGACGGTCGGAAAATTCAGCGCCGACAGCTCCCCTGCCGCCCCGGCCAGGTGCTCGCCCAGGACCACCGCGCGGATCGCCGCATCGCCCAGCCGCTCGACCAGCTGGCGAGCCTCGAAACTGTCGCGGGCTTGATAGAGCACCTGCATTACGGTCTGTGGGGTGTCGCAAAGGATCGGGCACAGTATGATGCGCGAACTGTCGCGAACACCGAAATCCCGCCGTGACCCTGGCCCAGCTGCACCGAGACCCCGACCTGCCGCGCCTCGCCCTGACCCTGGCTTTGGTGCTGCTCGTGCAGGCGCTGCTGCCGCTGCAGAGCCATACCCGCATGACAGCGGGTGCCGACGGTATCGCGCGCCAGGTCTGCACCCTGGGGGGCGCGCCGCCGGACGATCCAGGGCACCCAGGGCGCGACACCCCGGCCATGTTGTCCTCGCAGCTTGCCGCCGAGCTGTTGCCGGGCGCGGCCGGCGTTGCGGCGCCGACCCTGTTGGCCGAAGTCGCCGTCAGGGCCCCGGCGCCAGTACCGGCAACCGGTCAAACGCCACCGCCGCGAACCCGCATCCGGGCCCCTCCCAGCGCCTGAGATCTGCGGCAGACGAGCATTCAATCCATGCGCTTCACCGGGAGGAAACCCATGTTACACAACCGTTTCGCAGTCGCGTTCGCGGTGACCCTGCTCAGCTTCGGCACGCCGGCCTGGTCCGGCACCGCCGCCGAAGACCTGAGCATCATTGAACCTTATGCGCGGGCGGTGCCGCCCGTGGTGCCCAACAGCGCGGCCTTCATGACTCTGCACAACAGCGGCGCCGCCGACCACACCCTGGTCAGCGCCAGCAGCCCGGCCGCCGCCATCGTCGAGTTGCACAGCCATGTCAACGACAACGGGGTGATGCGCATGCGGCCGGTCACGGGCGGCATCGCGGTGCCGGCGGGCGGCACGGTCGAGCTGCAACCGGGGGGCCTGCACGTGATGCTGATCGGGCTGCACCAGCCGCTCAGCGAGGGCCAAACCGTCGAGCTGGAGCTGGTCTTCGAAGACGCCAGCCGCCAGACGGTAAGCACCCCGGTACGCAAGATCGCGGCCGGCGGCATGGACCACCAGCACCAGCATTGATGGCACAGCCCCCGGCAGCCACGCCGGAGGCTGTGCCTGGAGGACTCTCATGACCAGACCCTTGCGTATCGCCCTGTTCGTCTCCCTGGCGCTGGTGAGCACCGGGCTGGGTGTGTGGATGGGCAAGCAGGCCTCGACCCCGGCACCCACCGGCTACCCGGACCTGGGTGGCGACTTCAGCCTACAATCCGCCGCCGGCCCGGTGTCGCTGACCGACTACCGCGGCCAGGTCGTGGCGATCTATTTCGGCTACACGCACTGTCCCGACATCTGCCCCACCTCGCTGGCGGCGCTGGCCCAGGCCATCGGCCAATTGGACCCGGCACAACAGGCCGAGGTGCAGGGCATTTTCATCACCGTCGACCCCGAGCGCGACACGCCGGAGCGCGCCACCGCCTACGGCCAGGCGTTCCACCCGCGGATCACCGGCGTCAGCGGCACGCCCGAGGCCATCGCCGAGGTGGCCAAGCGCTACTTCGTGCTGCACGAAAAGGTCCCGCTGGAGGACTCCGCCATGGGCTATGCCGTGGACCACTCATCCATCATGTACCTGCTGGACCGCCGGGGCGTGGTGCAACACTTGGTGCGCCACAGCGACGCGCCGGGGGAACTGGCACAACACCTCAAGGACCTGTTGGCGATCTGAGACCGGTGGCGGCGCCCGGCGGGCGTCACTGATGACCGCGAAACCGGTAGCGGGCGCGCGCCCGCACCTTGCTGTAGACATCGTGCAGTCGCACCGCCAGGCTGCGACGGCGCAGCGCGTGCCGCGAGTAAATGGTGGCGGGCGCGCCCGCTTCGTGACCGGCCCGGTAGCGGCTTTCGATTTCCCGCGACAGCACCGCGAACAGGTTGTATTCGTAGAGCACGCGGCGGCGCGCTTCCAGGATGGCGGGAATACGCCGCTCGTATTCATTGGCGGCTATCGCCCGGCGGATGGTCCGCAAGGCCGCCGCGGGATCGCGCATGTCGACCGGGATGAAGCTATCGGCCGGAAAATAGTCCACGGCGTTCGGGCAG
>JBFZDU010000381.1:0-10651 GCA_041307205.1 Gammaproteobacteria bacterium
CCATGCCTCTGGTGTCGACCAGCGCCAACCGCAGCGGACGACCGCCGGCCCGCACCGCGTAACAGGTCCGTCTGCGCTGCGGACCGGCGGTCGACCTGATCCTGCCGGGGGCCACCGGCAGCCTACGCCGCCCTACGCCGATCCGCGACGGCCGCAGCAACCGCCTGCTGCGCGACGGTTGATGCCGGCTGCATGACCGTCCAGCCACGTCACCACCAGCCCAAGGGGATTCCAGCATGAACGACCAGCCGGACACCGCGGCCGTCAAGGCCTACCTGCTCGATCTGCAGGAGCGCATCTGCACGGCTCTCGCTGCCGCCGACGGGGGTGCGGGGTTCCGCGAAGACGCCTGGGACCGCGCCGGCGGGGGTGGTGGGCGCAGCCGGGTGCTGGAAGATGGACTGGTGTTCGAGAAGGGCGGGGTCAATTTCTCGCACGTTCACGGCGACGCCCTGCCGCCCTCGGCGACCGCCCAGCGCCCGGAACTGGCGGGGCGCAGCTTCGAGGCCCTGGGGGTGTCCCTGGTGATTCACCCGCGCAACCCGCAGGTCCCCACCTCACACGCCAACGTGCGCTTTTTCATCGCCGAGAAGCCGGGTACAGCCCCCGTATGGTGGTTTGGCGGCGGTTTCGATCTCACGCCCTACTACGGGTATGAAGAAGATGCGGTGCACTGGCACAGCACCGCCCGGGAGGCCTGCGCGCCGTTCGGGACTGACGTTCATCCGCGCTTCAAACGGTGGTGTGACGAGTACTTTTTCCTCAGACACCGGGGCGAGCCGCGCGGGGTGGGTGGCCTGTTCTTCGACGACCTCAACGAGTGGGGCTTCGCGCGCACCTTCGCCTTCATGCAATCAGTGGGCGATCACTATCTGCCGGCCTACCTGCCGATCGTGGCGCGCCGGCGCGACCTGGCTTACGGCGAGCGCGAACGGGAGTTTCAGCTGTACCGACGCGGCCGCTACGTCGAATTCAACCTGGTATACGACCGCGGTACCCTGTTCGGGCTGCAGTCGGGGGGGCGCACCGAGTCCATCCTGATGTCGCTGCCGCCGCTGGTGAAGTGGCGTTACGATTGGCACCCGGCACCGGGCACGCCGGAGGCCCGGCTGTATGAGGTGTTCCTCCAACCGCGCGACTGGTTGGCCGACCTGGACTGAATACCTCCCGGCAGAATGCACCAAAAAAAAAGGCCCGTCCGGGGAGCGGGCGGGCCCTGCAAAGCGCCTTAAAAGCGCCGGAGGAGGATCGAACGGCTAAGTCTCCTGGGAGACCCGGGCAGCAGGCAACGCTGCCGTACGACCCCTGTAACGGCGCCGCTTGGTCGAGTCTTTAACAACTCGAGAAGGAAATGATTAATCCGGGCCCGATCGACTTTCAGCCGGCCCGGGCGGGGCGAGCTGTTCGGTCAACCAGCCGTGGATCCAGTGGCTGGCCCGCGAGCCGCTGAAACGCGCCCGCTCCTCGCCCGCAACGAACAGCATCACGGTCGGAAAGCCACGCAGCCGGTAATGGCCGGCGAGCTTCATGTTCTCGCCCTCGTCGACCTCCACCTTGGCCAGCCGCACCCGGCCGCCCAGCTCGTGTACCACCCGGGTCAGGTGCGGCGCGATCGCATGGCAGGGAGAGCACCAGTCGGCCCAGAAATCCACCAGCACCGGGGCCGCGTGCGAGGCCTGCAACACGCGCTCTTGGAAGTCCGCCAAGTCGACAGAATAGAACAGGTCCCGGGCGGTCATTGCGCCTGCGCCACCCCGTCGTTGATGGCCTGGATCACCACCTTTTCAATATCCGCCGCAACGGCAGCGCCGGGGCTGTCCTGCGCCAGCACCGTGGGCCGTGCGAACAAGACCACCGTGGTGCCGGCGCGCTCGTAGAAGCTGACATGCAGTGGGCACAGTGCTAGCAGGTCCGGGTCCGCGCCGCTCGCCGTGTTGGTGAACCAGCCGTTGCACACCACCATGCTGCGCATGGCGTCGAGCTTGGACTTGTTAAACTCGGCCCCCCATTCCTCCGCGAACCGGGAAATACTCGCCAACATGTCGGCCTCGAACACCACCCAGAAATGCGCTGCTTCGAGCGCTGCATGGACCGCCGGGTAGACCTTGTCGATCGGGGCCTGCACCTCGGTCCTGAAAATGCCGGGCGCCGCCGCCGCGCTGCCCAGCAGCGCCAGACTCAATAGCCACCCGACCAGCCATCGTTTCGCCATGGTTTACTCCTCGGTTGCGTGTGCGCCGATTCTATGCCGGCGGGCGCGGGCCGCGACAGTGGCCCCGCCCGCACGCTCGGCACGGGCCTTCCGGCGGCCGTCAGGCGAAGCGGTTTTCGAGCAGCACCGCCGCCAGCGGCAACTGTCCGGGGCGCGGCCAGGCTTCCTTGATGCCCTTGCCGATGGCTAGCATGAAGGCGATCTCGTGGTCGGCGGGCAGGCCAATGATCTCGCCAACCTTGGCATAGTCGAATCCATCCATCGGGCAACTGTCGTAGCCCAGTTCCTGCGCGACCAGCATCAGATTCTGGCCCACCAAGCCGCAGGAGCGCATGCCTTCGTCGCGCACCACCTGCGGTCGACCGCTGTAGTACTGGCCGATGGCGGGGACCAGGAAGTCCTGCACGGCCTGCGGCGCGTTGCGCCAATAGCTCGCGGGATCCTGTTCCCACGCCTTGTTGCTGAAGCACAGCACCAGCAGTTCCGAGGCGTCCTCGACCTGGGCCTGGTCCCAGGCAGCGGCCCGAATCGCTTTGCGCTGCTGCGGGTCGGTAATGCGCACGAAACGCCAATTCTGGATGTTGAATGCGGTCGGCGACAGCAGCGCGTGCTCCATGAGGGTCTGGAACGCGGCGGCAGGCATCTGGTGCTGCGGATCGAACCACTTGATGGCGCGACGCTTCCGCACGGCTTCGGTAACGATCATGGTTGATGCTCTCCAGGTAGTGGATGGGACGAAGCGCGCAAGGCCTTGCAGCCGGCCCGCACTGCCGCAATCTTACGGCAGCGACCGGCACATACCCAGGTCGACGCGCAGTCGACCGATCGGGTCGTTCGAACCCGGTTCCACCCGAACCTGCGCCCATCAATGGTGCGCGGCCGGCGTTCCCGGTAGGATTGCGCTTTTGCCGACGAGCCGCCATGACGTCCCAGACCCTGCGCATCGCCACCCGCAAGTCTCCCCTGGCCATGTGGCAGGCCGAACACGTCGCCGCGACTCTGCGCGCGACCCACCCAGGCCTGCAGGTCGAAATACTGGGCATGAGCACCCAGGGCGACAAGATCCTCGACACCCCGCTCGCCAAGATCGGCGGCAAGGGGCTGTTCGTGAAAGAACTGGAGCAGGCCATGTTGGCGGGTGACGCCGATATCGCGGTGCACTCCATGAAGGACGTCCCGGTGGAACTGCCCGCGGGCCTGCACCTGCCAGTGATCATGACGCGCGAAGACCCGCGCGATGCTTTCGTCTCGAACCGCTACCAGGACCTCGACGGTCTGCCCGAAGGCACGCGCGTCGGCACCTCCAGCCTGCGCCGCCAGTGCCAACTGGCAGATCGCCGTCCCGACTTGGTGATCCTGCCGCTACGCGGCAACGTCAACACCCGTCTGCGCAAGCTCGATGAAGGCGAGTACGATGCCGTGATCCTGGCTGCGGCGGGCTTGAAACGCCTGGGCTTCGCTGAGCGCATCCGCGCCTATATCACCCCTGAGGACAGCCTGCCGGCCATCGGCCAGGGCGCCATCGGTATCGAGTGCCGTAGCGATGCCACCCGCGTCAACGCCCTGATTGCGCCTTTGCATCACGCCGCCACCGCGGCACGGGTCCAGGCCGAGCGCGCCATGAACCAGCGCCTGCATGGCGGCTGCCAGGTGCCGATCGGCGGCTACGCGGTGCTGGACGGCGACACGCTGTGGCTGCGCGGCCTGGTCGGCAGGCTGGACGGCAGCGAGGTCATCCGTGCCGAGATTCGCGGCCCGGTGACCGCCGCCGAAGCGCTGGGCACGGTCCTGGCGGAGGAGCTGCTGAAACGTGGTGCACGCGCCATCCTCGACGCCCTGTACAACGACGCCGGCTGAAGCATGCACCGCACACCCTGCGACCTCGCCGGCCGCGGCATCCTGGTCACCCGACCCTCGCACCAGGCCGACACCCTGTGCGAGCTGATCGAACAAGCCCGCGGCCGGCCGGTGCGCTTTCCCACCCTGGAAATCCTGCCTGCGGCCGACCCGGCCACGGCCCGGGCCACCCTGCGCGGACCCTGCGACCTGCTGGTCTTCGTCAGCGCCAACGCCGTCGATTACGCCTTCCCCCTGCTACCCGACGCCCTGCCCCTGAATCTGGCCATCGCCGCAGTTGGGCAGGCTACCGCCGACCGCCTCACCGAGTTCGGCCTGGAACCCACCTTGGTGCCAGCCGAACGCTACGACAGCGAGGGCCTGTTGGCCCTGCCCGACCTGCAGCAGCTCGCCGGCCGCAAGGTGATCATCGTGCGCGGCAACGACGGCCGACCGACCCTGGGCGACACCTTGCGTGAACGCGGCGCCGGCGTGGTGTATGCCGAGGTCTATCGGCGCACCATGCCAAGGCGCGACACCCGCAACCTGATCGCGGGCTGGGACCGCCTGGTCGCAGTGGTCATCGCCACCAGCAACACCGGCCTGGACAACCTGTTCGAGATGCTCGGGGCGCCCGGCGCACCCCTGCTGCAGCGCACCCCGCTGGTGGTGGTCAGCGAGCGCATGGCGGTTCGCGCGCGTCAGCTCGGCTGCCGGCAGGTGCACGTCGCAGCCTCGGCGCTGGACGCCGCCCTGCTGGACACCCTGTGCCAGCTGGCGGAGCATTCCGGCTAGGATGGGCAGTTTGTTAGTCTAAGCGGGCGTCGCTGTGCGCCGGAGCCGGGGGTCCAGAACCACCACGCCCCGTGCGCACCGGCTTACCCCAGTACCGCCCAGGCGGACGCCTCGAACAGCCAGGCACGTGAACCAGCAGCAATGAGCAACGAGAAACAGCAGGCAGGGGTCGTCATCGACGTAACACCGGAACGCGAGCCCGAACCGCAGGCCGCTTCCCCGGGGGCATCCGCCACTGGGGCGGAGCGAGCGACCGCGACCCGGCGGCACAGCCGCGGGCCGGCGGCCACCCTGGCGGTGCTCGCCCTCCTGGCGGCAGGCGTCGGGCTGCTACTGGCTTACCTCGGCTGGACGGCCCTGCAACGGGACCTGGCAGCCCTCGACACCCGCCTCACCAACAACGCGGCGCAGCAGGAGGGCTTACGCACCGCCGTGCGCACGACCGAGGCCGCGCTGCAGGGCCAGCAGCAGGTCCTGGCGGCCCAGGAGGCAAGTCTGGCCAATGCCCTGACCAGCCAGCAGCGCGTCGCCGCGGAACTGCAGCAGGCCTTCGCGACGCGGGAAAGGCAGCTGGCCGACGAGCAGCTGCGCCTGCAGGAACGCGAAGCGGAGCTGCGCGCGGCGGTCGCCGATGTCCACCACCGCATCGGTAGCTCAGGCAGCCAGTGGATGGTTGCCGAGGCCGAATACCTGATTCGCCTGGCGGGGCATCGCCTCAGCCTCGCCCGCGACGCCGCGACCGCAAGGGCCGCGCTGGAGCTGGCCGACCAGCGACTGCGAGACACGCTCGATCCCGGCTGGAACGGCGTGCGGGAACAGCTGGCGCGTGACCTGGCCAGGCTCTCCGCCCTGCGCCTGCCCGACGTCGAGGGCATCGCGGCGCGCCTGACCGCGCTGGCCGAACAGGTGCCGAGGCTGCCGCTGGCCGGGATCGAGCACGCAGCCCAACCCAAGGCCGCCGGGGAGGGCGAAATCCAGACCGCGGCCGGTGCACGCAGCTGGCGCACCCTGTGGGCGGACTTCTGGGGCGGACTGAAGGACGCGGTGCGCATCCGCCGCACCGACCAACCGGTCCAACCCATGCCGGCGCCCGGGCAGGCGTCTTTGTTGTACCAGAACCTCGAATTGCAGCTGGAGACGGCGCGTCTGGCGGTGCTACGCGGCGCGCCCGGGCTGTACCGCGACAGCCTGGCCAGGGCCACGCGCCTGCTGGCCGAGTTCTTCGCTGCAGCGGACCCAGATGCCGTTGCCCTGGCGCAGGCCCTTGGTGAACTGGCCGTGCTCGACGTGCAGCCGGAGCTGCCCGATATCAGCGGATCCTTACGCGCCCTCAAGGCTCGCGAACGCCTGCTGGACAATCTGGCGCCGGCGCCCCCCGCCGCGGGGAACGGCGAATGAGCAGCGCGCTCAAGCTCTGGCTGGCCCTGCTCGCCGGCGCCGCGGTCGCCGCGGCGGTCTACCGCGACAGTGGTTATGTGCTGTTGTCCTACGACCTATGGTCGGTGGAGATGAGTCTGGCCCTGTTGGTTCTGCTGGTGGCCGCGCTGTTCACCGCCCTGTATCTGTTGCTGCGACTGTTGGCGCGGCTGCGGCGGCTCCCCGCCGACAGTCGTGCCTGGCGGCGGCGGCACGGTGCCCGGCTGGCGCGGCGCACCCTCACCCAGGGCCTGCTGGCCCTTTCCGAAGGCAACTGGCGGAGCGCCGAAAAAGACCTGGTCCGGTATGCCGACCGTTCCGAAACCCCGCTGCTCAACTACCTGGCGGCGGCGCGCGCCGCACAGCTGCAGGGGGCGCACGAGCGCCGCGACCGTTATATCCGAATGGCACACCAAAGCATGCCCTCGGCCGACGTGGCAGTCAGTCTCACCCAGGCAGAGCTGCAGCTGGCCGACCAGCAGTTGGAACAGGCGCTGGCCACGCTGCGCCACCTGCGCAGTATCGCCCCCCACCACGCCTATGTGCTGCGCCTGCTGCGGCGGCTATACGAGCAGCTGGGCGACTGGGACCAGCTGCAGGAGTTGTTGCCGGAGCTGCGGCGACGCAAGGTCATCCCCACCGCCGAGCAGTACGAGCTGGAAGTGCGCGTCTACCGCGCGCTGCTGGAACGGGCCTCGCTGTCGGTCGAGCAGACCCGGGTGCGCGAAATCTGGACCGAGATCCCACGCGGCGTCCGCCAAGACGTCCGGCTGGTCGGCGACTATGCCCACTATTTGCAGGAGCTGGGCCGTGACGAGGAGGCCGAGGACTTGTTGCGCACCGCCCTGCGCCAGCAATGGCAGCCCGGCCTGATGATGCAGTATGGTCAACTCGACACGGGCAGACCGGCGCGGCAACTGGCACTGGCTGAGACCTTCCTGGAACACCACCCGCAAGACCCGGTGCTGTTGCTGACCCTGGGCCGACTGTGCCTACGCGGCAAACTATGGGGCAAGGCACGCGGCTACCTGGAGGCCAGCATCGGCGCCGGCGGCCCACCCGCTGCGTTCCGTGAACTGGGTAACCTGCTCGAACAGATGGGCGAGCTGCAGACCGCGCTCGCCTTGTACCGACGGGGCTTGGCTGGCAGCGGCGGGCCGGACCCGATCCCGCTGCCCGACTACATCGGGCCGGCGCGCAGCAACCAACCCCTGCTACAGGACGAACCCGGCGTCAAACCACCACCGCCACACGGCGCGCGCCCGGCGCCCGAACCTTCCTGAGAGCCGTACGCCGGTTGCAATTCCGGCCCGGGTCAAGGCCGGACGCGGATCACCATGCCCTTGTGACCATTGCTCGCCAGGCGTTCGCGCGCCTGCTGCAGCGGCCCGGTCCCGACGAAGGGGCCGACCCGCACCCGATGCCAAGTGCCGCCACCGCCGGCTGGGACCGTCTGGATGTTCGCGTCATACCCCAGCAAGGCCAATTGCGCCTTCAGGCGGTCGGCATCGGCACCCTTGCGAAAGGACGCGATCTGCAACAGGTAGCGCGCGGCAGCCGGCGCCGGCACCGCCACGGCGGGGGCGGGCGCTGCCGGGGCCGTCCGCGTTTCGACCGGCGCAGCCGGCAGCTTGGGTGGTTCGGGTTCGAGCTCTTCGTCGGGGACCACCACTTCGGTCACCTCGGACGGCAGCAGGGTGTAGAAATCGAACTTGGGCCTGGGCGGGGCCACCGCTTCACGTTGCGCGGTGCGGGGTGCGGCAGGGCGCTGGGCCGGCGCGGGCTGGACACCAATCCAGGCGCCCTGGTCCGCACCCGGGGCGACCTCCCGCCAGACCAAGCCGACGCTCACTCCGCCGAGCACAAAGCCGGCCAGCAGCCAGACCCAGCCGGGAGTCGGCCGTTGCGCCCGGCGCGGCTGGGCGCGGTTTTTGTAATCCTTGGGCATGCGGCGCCTACATCTGTTCGGGTGCCGACACGCCGATCAGGTTCAGGCCGTTGCGCAGCACCTCGCGGGTCGCCAGGATCAACTTGATGCGGGCGTCGCGCAGCGCGGGATCCGGCACCAGGAAGGGCTGCGCGTTGTAATAGGTGTGGAAGTCGTTGGCCAGCTCGCGCAGATAGTAGGTCAGCTGGTGCGGCTCGTGACTGAGGGCCGCGCTCTCCACGATCTCGGGGTAACGCGACAAGGTCTTGAGCAACGCCTCCTCGTGTTCGGCCTGCAACAGTCCCAGGTGCGTGGCCCCGCTGCTCGGTTCGACGTGCAGTCCCTTGTCCGCCGCCTGGCGCAGCACCGAGCAGATGCGCGCGTGGGCATACTGCACGTAGTACACCGGGTTGTCGTTGGACTGCGACTTGGCGAGATCGAGATCGAAGTCCATGTGCTGTTCGCACTTGCGCATCACGTAGAAGAAGCGCGCGGCGTCGCGGCCGACCTCCTTGCGCAGCTCGCGCAGGGTGACAAATTCGCCGGAGCGGGTAGACATCTGTTGGCGTTCGCCGCCGCGGTACAGTATGGCAAACTGCACCAGCAGCACATCGAGGCGTGCCGAATCCTGGCCCATCGCCTGTAGTGCCGCCTTCACCCGCGGCACATAACCGTGGTGGTCGGCACCCCAGACATCGATCACCCGTGCAAAACCGCGCTCGAACTTCTCCAGATGATAAGCGATGTCCGAGGCGAAGTAGGTGGTCTGGCCGTTGTCGCGGATCACCACCCGGTCCTTCTCGTCGCCGAAGGCCGTGGAGCGGAACCACCAGGCACCGTCCTGTTCGTACAGGTGGCCGGATTCGCGCAGCCGCTCGATTGCCCGGTTCACCGCGCCTTTCTCGGCCAGCGACCGCTCCGAGTACCACTCCTGGTAGGTGACGCCGAACCGGCCGAGGTCATCGCGGATATCGTCCAGGATGGTGTTCAGCCCCAATTCGAACACATACCGGTAACGGTTATCGCCCAGCAGGGCCTTGGCGCGTTCGATCAAGGCGTCGATGTGTGCTTCCTTGTCGCCGCCACTGCCGTCTGGGCTCGCGTCCGGGGGTACGCCGTAAAACAAGTCGCCGGCCGAGTGGCGGTAGGCATCGGCGTGCTCGCGGTGCAGGGTGGCGGCAATATCCCAGACATAATCGCCCTTGTAGCCGTTGCTCGGAAAGGCCAGCTGCTCGCCGCACAGTTCCAGGTAGCGCAACCATACCGAGGTGCCGAGGATGTCCATCTGGCGGCCGGCATCGTTGACGTAGTACTCGCGGTGCACCTCGAAGCCCACCGCCTGCAGCAAGTCCGCCACCACCGCGCCATAGGCGGCACCGCGGCCATGGCCGACGTGCAACGGCCCGGTGGGGTTGGCGGACACGAACTCGACCTGCACCCGCTGGCCCGCGCCGCTGCGCGACCGGCCAAAGGCATGGCCCTGGGTCAGGATCTGCGGCACGACCCCATGGTAGGCGGTGCGCGACAGGCGGAAATTGATGAAGCCCGGCCCGGCAATCGCCACCTCGGCCAGGCTCGGGGCGTCCGGCAGTGCGGCGACGATGCGTTCGGCCAGCTGGCGCGGGTTCAGCCCGGCGGCCTTGCAGTTGACCATAGCCACATTACTGGCGAAGTCGCCATGCGCCGGGTCACGGGTCCGGTCCACGGCGGGCTCCGGAACGGCGCTCAGCACACCGTCGGCCACCAGTTGCCGCAGTGCCTGGTTGAGTAGGTCTGAGATCAGGGATTTCATTGCTGCGCGTGAGGGCGTTTCGAGGCGCGCAAGTCTAGCAGGAATCAGCCGGCGAAATCAGGCTTGCGCCGCCGCCGCCAGTGCCGCGGCGCAGTCGACTGGCGTGAGGCCACCAAGAAAAAACCCCGCTTCAGCGGGGTTGCCCAAAGGGGTATGACGGAGAGGTGGTTGGGCTCAAGCTGGAGGGGCGAACGCCCTCAGGGAGTCGGTTGGCAGCGCCTGGTCGGGGATTGCGGTCGCTGCGGAGCGATGGCGGCACACGTCCTTGTCTTACGAAGCATAGGACTAATGTGAATGAATCTTATTTGTATGTCAATGCCGAACCCGGGTTTTCCCTCAGGCCAGGTCGACGGGGTCCACGTCTACCGACCAGCGCACCCGCCGCGCCGTGGGCAGCTCCCGCGCGGCCGGCAGTAACCGATCGAGCAGCTCGTGCAGCGGCCGGCGGGCAGCGGCCTGCAGCAGCAGGTGGGCGCGGTAACGACCGGCGCGCCGCTCCATCGGGGCGGGCACCGGCCCCCACAGGGTCACCGCGGGCTGCTGCAGCCCAGCCGCCAGTGCGGCGACCGCGCCGAGGAAAGCGGCCGGCGGGCCGGCGTGCGCCGCCTCGGCGCGCCATAGCGCCTGGTGGCTGTAAGGCGGCAATTCCGCTTCACGCCGTTCTGCCAGCGCC
>JBFZDU010000382.1:0-4262 GCA_041307205.1 Gammaproteobacteria bacterium
ACGCCGCGCCGGCGTCAGCGCGCAGCCGCGGCACAAGCCGCAGCAGGTACCAGTAACGCTCCAGAATCAGGGTCCACATCAGCACCGACAGGGCGACGATGCCCCCCAGCACCGCCCCGCCGCGCTCGAAGAACAGCAGTAGGGGTTCGAGCAGGTCAGGCATCGCCAAGGCTCTGGGCGCGGGCGGTGAGCAGGCGGGTGCTGGCACCGTCGAGGATGTTGACCAGGCCGGTGGCGCGGCCATTGAGAAAGCTGTGCAACAGCACGATGGGGATGGCAACCACCAGGCCGAGCTGGGTGGTGACCAGGGCCTCGGAGATGCCGCCCGACATCAGCTTGGGGTCGCCGGTGCCAAACAGGGTGATGGACTGGAAGGTCTCGATCATCCCGGTGACCGTGCCGAGCAGCCCGAGCAGCGGCGCCACCGCGGCCAGGATGGCCAGGGTCGGCAGGCCACGGCGCCAACGTCGCGCATAGCCCGCGACCAGGTCGTCCAGCCGCAGCCCCAGCGCCTCCAGGCCGAGCCCCGGCTCCTGCCGGGCAGCCGCTTGCAGCGCCTGCACCGGACCCGGCCGGTCGCCGTCGCGGGTCAGACGCCAGCGGACCCAGCCCAGCACCAGGTAGCGCTCGGCCACGATCAACAGCCCGATGGCGCCCAGCGCCAGGATCAGGTAGCCGATCGGGCCGCCCTGGCGAATGCGCTCGCCCAGGTCGGGCGTCTGCACCAGCAGCCCGAGCAGGGCACCGCGCGAGGGATCCACCGCCACCGGGTGCATGCCGTCCACCGCCTGCTCCAGGTCCAAGGCCATGGCCTGCAAGCGTGCCGCCGGCTGCCGGGCCGGCTCCACCAGTCTGCCGGTCTCCGGCAGGTAGCGCAGGTAGCGGCCCTCGGACAGGGCCGTGAAGGCGCCGATGCGGACCACGGCGCGCTGTGCCTCGGTGCCGGCGGCCGAGATCACCGGGGCCTGGAACCGGGCCACCTTGCCGGACTCGGTCATCTCTTCGAGCAACGCCACCCACAGCGCCTCCAGCTGGGGCGTGGTCAGGGTGGCCCGCTCGTCGCTGAGCGGCGCCAGCGCGGCGACTCGCCCCGGCAGTTGGGCCGAGATCAACGAGGCATCCAGCTGCGCCCGGGTATCGGCGGCGACCTGCCGGGCGACCGCGAACAGGTCGTTGAGGTCACCGGCCCGCTCCCGCAACTGGGTCTCCAGTTCCAGCACCCGGGCCTGGTTGGCCGCGTGGCGGCTGCGCAGCTCGTCGGCCTGCGCCTCGGCTTGGGCGAGCTCCGCCTTGAGCGCATCCAGGCGCTCGCGCTGGCGGTCGCGGTCGGCCAGGAAGCGGGCCTCGCGCGCCTGGTTGTGGCGTTGCTCGGTGGTGCGCTCGCTGCGGACCTGCTGCAACAGCTCGTCCAGGCTTGCCGGGGCGGCCGCAAGATTGCCGACCAGCAGCAAGCAGGGCAATAAGCGCTTCATCGCGGCGTTTCCGGGGCCGGCAGCGGCAAGCGCACCAGGTCGGGCGGCGCCTGGCGATGGGCGATGCGCAGGGCGGCCGCTATGGGCTCGCGCCAGCCTGCGTCGAGCGTTTCCCAGTCACCCTGATGCCGATTCCACCAGCCGGCCTCCTGGCCGTCGAAGGTCAGGTAGTAGAGCGCGGTGCGGCCCAGACGCAGAAATTCGACGGTGCGCCGCTGCCCCGCGGTTTCCAGTTCGCCGCGGTAGCCCTCGATCGAGTAGGCGTAGTCGGTCTCGACCCGGTAGGCCTCCATCAGGCGGCGGTACTGCTCCGCCAGGGTGACATCCGAGCGATCCATCAGTTCACGCAAGCTGGCGAGGCGCTGGCGGCGTTCGTCGGGCAGGAAGGGCAGGTCCAGGGCAACGAAGCGCTCCAGGGTGTCGAGCATGCGCACCAGCAGCGGCACTAGGGTGCGCCGGGTCTGGTCGAGGGCCTGCAGCTCGGTCTCCAGGCGGCCGATGTCGGCATCCTGGCCCTGCACCAGCCGCGCCATCTGCTCGTTGTACGCAGTCAACTCGGCCCGCCGGCCGTCCGCCTGGCGGTACTCGTCCAGCAGCCGGCGGGCCTCGTCATCCAGCGCATCGATGCGCTGTTGCGAACCGACGGCGGCGCGCTGGTCCTTGACCTGCTCCTCGATCGCCTGCTGCAGGGCCGGCTCGGGCGCCGCCGGCAGGCTGGCGGGCAACAGGTGGGCCAGCAGCCCCAGGCCCACGCCGCGGATGGCGGCGCGGGCCCGGGTCCGGTACTGGTGCGTCGGCTGCTCAGTACTTGGCGTCAAGACGCAACCAGAAGGAACGGCCGGGCTCATTGACCTGGACCTGGTCGTCGACCGGCACGGTGGGATCGCCGAAGACCTGGGCGACGTTGAGATGCTCGGCGTAAGTGCGGTCGAACACATTGTCCACGCCGAAACGCAGGTCGGCGTGGCGGCCCAGCTTGGCCGCACCATAGAGATCGAGAACGAAGAAGCCGGGGGTCTCGCGCTCATCCAGGCCGCTGCCGGTGGTGATATCCGTGTCCACCCGGGTCTGCCTGGCCACGGCGCGGGCGGCACCGCCGGCACTCCAGGTCGGGGCGGCGTAGTCGAGGCTCAGGCCCGCCTCGAACGGCGGGATCTGGGCAATCGGGCGGTCTTCGGTGGTATTGCTGGCGTGCACGAAGGCCAGGCTGGCGGTCGAACTCCAGCGCGCATCCCACTGATAGGTGCCGTCGGCCTCGAAGCCCCAAAAGCGGGCGTCGACGTTGCGATAGATGCTGGCGTTGTCATCCCGCAGGATGCCGGCCTGCTCGCGGGCGCGATCACGCAAAATGAAGTCGTCGACCTGGTCCAGGTAGACCGAGGCGGTCAGCTCCCAAGCGGACCGGGTCAGTTCGACGCCGATCTCGACCTGGTTGTGGCGTTCGGGGTCCAGCAGTGGGTTGCCGATCCAGCGGTTCTCCAGCAGAGTCGGCGGCGCGTTCGAGGCGATGAAACGCTCGGTGGCATCCGGGCTGCGGCTGCTGCGGCTCAGGCCCAGGTAGACGATCCCCGGCAGGGCGGCCGGCGCATGTTCGAGGCGCAGAAAGCCGTCGATGTGGTCGTCTTCGATCTTGCGCGCCTCGCTGCCGTAGTACAGCGCGTAGAGCTGGTTGGGACTCAAGGTACCGGGCGCGGCGGGCGTGCGGTTGGCCTGACTGGCCTCGGAACTCACCCGGGTGTAGCGCAGGCCGGCCTTGATGCGCTTGGTTTCGCCCCAGGGGCGGGACAACTCGGCAAAGATGCCCGGCTGGTCTATGGTCACCCCGGGCCAGAGCACCGATTGCAATACCAGGGCCGTGGGTTGCACGACCTGGCGCTCGGCGTTGCGCTCGTTGTCCTGGTAGTCGACACCGAAAGTCCAGTCGTGGGCGCCGCTGGCCAGATCAAACACCAGCCGGCCGCCGCGGGTGGTGGAATCGGACGGCGCCTGCTGGAGCGGGCTCCCCGGCGCCACCGGCCGCAGCGAGAAGTTGTCCATCAGGTGCTCGACTTCGGAGTGGTAGGCCTCGAACTTCATGCCGCTGAAGGGCCCGACCGCGGCCTTGCGCTCGAGGCGCAGGCGGATCGCGTCATCATCGGAAAAGGGCGAGTCCATACCGAGTCCGGGGTACAAGGTATCGCGGGCACGCGTGACGTCGAAGCCCAGTTCCAGACGGGTATCGGCGTCGGGCGTGAGGCCGAGGACCAGGTTGCCGGCGCGGTCGCTCGACGCCGAACGCACCGGGTTGCCGTCCCCGTCGTCGTAGTTGTCCGCCTCGTTGATGTTGCCCATGGCGCGGATGAAGCCCAAGGGCGCCCCGGTCGTGACATCGAGGTAGGCACCACGGCTGTTGCCATTGGCGGTGTAATTGGCGCCACCGCGCGCCCGCAGGCGCTCGCCTTCGGCAAAGCGCGGGGTGTTGCGTTCGAACAGTACGGTGCCGCCGGTGCCGCCGGTGCCATACAGCACGGTCTGGCTGCCCTTGATCACCGTCACCTCGTCGTACGACTCCAGGGGTGCATAAGAGGTCGGCGGGTCCATGCGCGACGGGCAGCCGCCGTGCACGAAGGTGCCGTCGAGCAGGATATTGAGCTGGGTCTCTTTCTGGCCACGGATGACCGGGTCGACGCCGTGTCCGCCACGCCGCACCCCCTGCACGCCGGTGAAGCTTCGCAGGATGTCACCGGTGTCGCTGTCCCCGCCAAGGCGCGGGCTCTCAAGTGGCAGCGGTGCGGTAGAAGGCGGCTGCGG
>JBFZDU010000383.1:0-3269 GCA_041307205.1 Gammaproteobacteria bacterium
CGGAGTAGATCACCGACCAGCGGGTAACCGCACCGGATTCGAAGTTCACCGCGGTGCGCGTGAACGACCCCGACGAGGCGAAGCCGCCCACCATGGCCGCGCCCAGGTTGCACATGCCCTCGCCGATGAGTTGGCGATTGGCGTTGAAGCGGTGGTCTACCCGCGCAGCCAGCAACTTGGCGATGGCGATGGCCTCTACCGACCCGAGCATCCCGATGGCCACCGCCGCCCCCAGCAGGTCGCCGATCTGCGCCAGGTCGAGGGCCGGCAGCACCAGCGTCGGCAGCTCGCGGGCCACCGGCTGGATGTCGCGCACCAGTCGCAGCGCATCCGGCCCGGCATCGCCCAGGCCGAGCAGCCAGGCGAGCAGGGTGAGCAGAACCACGGTCAGAAAGGGGGCCGGCAGGCGGCGGCGCAGACGCGGCTCGACCCACTGGAGGCCGCGCACCAGCACAAAGGTGGCGCCGCCGATGGCCACCGCGACGCCATTGCTGCCGCCGACGCTGGCGAGGGTGCGCGCCAGATCGAACAGGCAGTTGTGCGGCGGCGTCCAGCCCCACAACTCGGTAACCAGGGCGGCGCGCTCAATCCCGAGCACGGCCGGGAGCTGGTTGACTGCGATGTAGATGCCCGCACCGGCGGTAAAACCGGTAAGTACCGGTTCGCTGACGAAGCGCGTCAGGCTGCCCAGCCGCACCGCCCCGGCGAGTAGTTGGATGATGCCGATCAGCAGCGTCAACGCGACGAGGCGCGCCACCGGGTCGCCGAAGTCAGGGTTGAGCGCGATATGCGCCGCCAGCATCACCGCGATCGCATTGGTCGGGCCGTTGACCAGAAAGGCTGAGCTGCCGAAGACCGCTCCGAGGATCGACGCCACCACCGCGGTCATGATCCCAGCGGAGGGCGGAAAGCCGGCGACCAGGGCATAGGCCATCGCCTGCGGGATGGTGAACAGCGCGACGGTGAGCCCGGCTATCAAGTCGCGGCGCACGCTCACCCTGTCCTGCCGCAGCAGGGTGGCAAGCGGAGCGAAGCGGTGGACAGCGGAGCGATCGGCCAAGGGGGAGGCGAGGCGAAGAGAGCTGGATACGGCTAATAGAATACCCGAGACAACAGCGACGGGCGCGGCGCGTCCAGAGGCCATGGCGTCGGTGAAGACCGCGGGTACGGCATGCCGTACCACACGCAGTCATCTTCAACTATTGATCCGGCCCGGCCTGCGTCTTTCCGTTACCGGCCGGGTATGAGCGCCCTCTCGGATACAGCGGCAAATCCTGGGATCCCCTACGCCATACCGGCTCTGCCCTCGCGCTATGGGCATTACAAGGCCTTCTACTTCTTCAATGCCGGCAATATCCGTGTACATGGAGGCGGACCCCAGGCTCGATTGGACGCATCCCGATTGGGGGCGCTTCCGGGTCAGCCATGCCATTACCCGCATCAGCGCCAGCGGGGTTGGCGCCGATGTAACGACCGACCCTAATACCGTCACCAAGAACCTCGACGTGGAAATGTCGGCCAGGGAGGCGGGCTACTCGGTGCGGTAGCCGATGCGGAAGCCGCCCCAGTGGTGGCCGTTGACGTAGATCGGGGCGGAGATGTCAAAGATGATCTCGCCGGTGTCGCGCCGGTAGGTCTGCAACAGGTAGGGCAGTTCGTGGCTGCCTACCCGGCTGCCCACCGGATCGTCGAAGACGCGCTTGGTGCGGTTGTTGAGCAGATCCGTCTTCTCGTCGCCGGTGAGGGGCTGGGAATAGCGCCGGTTATGGGTGGGCACATAGCCTTTGCGGTCTGCACTGATCGCATAAGAAACATGGGCGTGGCGTTCCAGGATGGGTTCCTGCAAGGCCGGCAGCAGATCGTCCGCCAAGCGGTCACTTGGAGTTTGGAACTTCTGGGGCTTGGTGTTGGGTATCGGGGTATAGGTCTGCTCGAACAGTATGGCTTCGCTGATCCGACCCTCCCGGATCGCCTGTTCGAAGCGCTGCCCCACCAGTGTCGCGGCCTGCTGGGCGACGGCCGGCATGGTGGAATGGATATCGATGGCGCGCTTGCCGGCCTCACCCAGCTTGAACACCGTCCCCACGTCCTTGAGGTTGCCCGCCATCTGCTCGAGTTGTCCGGCCCAGTTCAGGGCCTGTTCGACGGCGGCGCGATTGCCTTTGATGTCGCCGCCGATGCGGGCCACGTGAGCGGCGATGTCGTCGCCCGCCGCCACCTGTTGCCGGGTGGACGCGGCAATCGCCTGGACATTCTCCAGGCTGTCCAGAGCCCGCCGCCTGATCTGTTCCAGCGCCTCTGCCGCCCGGCCGGCCAGCTCCGCGCCCTGATGGGCCTGCTCGGCACTGGCGAGGATGCTGGAGACGGTGACATCGGTGTCGTTCTGGATCGCCGCAATGGTGCTGGCGATCTCGGTGGTGGCGCTGCTGGTGCGCTCAGCCAGCTTGCGCACCTCGTCCGCCACCACGGCAAAGCCGCGCCCCTGCTCCCCGGCCCGTGCAGCCTCGATGGCGGCATTCAGAGCCAGCAGATTGGTCTGGTCGGCGATATCCCGGATGACCTTGACGATGGTGCTGATGGCCTGGGAGCGTTCGCCCAGGGTAGTGACCCGGCTGGAAGCCTGGTTCACGGAATCGGCAATACGGTTGATTTCCCCGGAGGCCTCCGCGACGAGGCGTTGGCCATTCGCGGCAAGATCACTGGTATCCCGGGCCAGCTCGGCGGCGGCGGCGGCGTTGCCGGCCACCTGCTGGATGCTGACAGCGAGCTGTTCCACGGCGCTGGCCGTGGCCTCCGCCGCGGCTTCCTGGCGGCCGGAGTTGTCCGCCACCTGCCGCGCCTCCTGGGTAACCCGGTGTGCCGCCTTGTTGACCTCCTGGGCATTGAAATAGACCTGACTCAGAATGCCTTGCAGGCTCGCGGCAAGGGCGTCCAACTCGATTGCCAGCCGGCCCGCGGCATCGCGCCCCGTCATGCCGCTGCGTGCCGCCAGATCGCCCTGCTGGCGCAGCTTGATGGCGAACTCCCGCAATTCCGCCAAGGGACGTTGCATGCCGCGCAGCACCCACCAGCCAGTCAGACCGGCTACCACCAAGCTTGCGGCCAGCCAGACAATCTTGCCCGGCAGGCCCGCTGAGGCCATCCCCAACAACAGACCCAAACCCCAGGTCAGCAGCGTAACCCCTGCCAAGGCGCCAAACAGCAAACCGCGCATGCTCATTGTTTATCCATCCTTTTCATTGGTCGGAACGACGGAAATCCGGGGCCAA
>JBFZDU010000384.1:0-5545 GCA_041307205.1 Gammaproteobacteria bacterium
ATTCCATCCAGGGTGGGCATATCCCCGGTGCGGTGAACCTGGTAAGCCTGGACGGCACCGACGCGCAATCGCAGAAATGGCGATCCGACGACGCGCTGGCCCAGCTGTACCAGGACTTCCCCAAGGACAAGACCGTTTACGTCTACTGCCACGACGGCTTCCGCATGAGCCTGGCCTATTTGCAGCTCAAGCACCTGGGCGTGCAGGATGTCCGGCTGTACAACGGTGGCTGGTCGCACTGGGGCAACGAGCTGACCCTGCCGGTGATCGAGGGAAACCAGCCGTACAGCGGCGATTACGAGCTGTGAGGCGGCGAATGGCGCATGGCTCCGGGCTTGGCCGACTGCCCGGGCCTTGGCGCCTTTGAGTGACCGTCGATCTGCCACAAGATCTGCCGCAGGCACAGCAGCTGCGGGCCGTGGCGAGCCGCATTGCACCCTGACCCAGGTGACGCTGAACGACGTGACCATGATTTTCGCCTTCGCCCCGGTGGTCGGCCTGCTGCTTGGCCTGTCGTCGATCACAGTCCTATGGGCCACGCTGCTGCTGTCGGTGGTGCTGTACATCGTGGTGCCGCTGCTGGCGGTGAACGTCGTTAACCGCGCGGTGGGCTGGTACGAGGCGCACCCCGGTGTGTCCAGCTACGCTGAGTGCTGCCCCGCTGAAGCACTGCAGACCGACCAGGCCCGGAGTTGATCATGTTCGACGCACTCGCCGATCTCGTCGTCTACCGCGGCCTCGGCCTGGACCCGGCCGGCCGCGCCGGCGCGGCGCTGCACTTCTTCGTCATGGACACCGTCAAGATCTTCTTCATGCTGGTGCTGATCATCTACCTGATGGGCCTGTTCCGCGCCCTGCTCTCGCCCGAGAAGGTGCGCGACTACGTGCGCGGCAAACCGCAGTGGCTGGCACGCTCCTCGGCCGTCACCCTGGGGGCGGTGACCCCCTTCTGCTCCTGCTCGTCGGTGCCGCTGTTCATCGGTTTCGTCGAGGCCGGCATCCCGCTCGGCGTGACCTTCTCCTTTCTCATCGCCAGTCCGATGATCAACGAGGTGGCGGTGGTGATCCTGATCGGCATCCTGGGCTGGAAGCTGACCCTGATGTACGTCGCGGCCGGACTGACGGTGGCCTATGTCGGGGGCATGGTCATGGAACGCTTCAAACCGGAGCGCTGGGTGGAGGCCTACGTCTGGAAGATCCAGATGGGCGAGGCGCAGCTGGCCCGGCCCGATACCTCGCTGGCCGGCCGCCACCGCTATGCCTGGAACGAGGTGCGGGAGATCGTCGGCCGGCTGTGGAAATGGGTGGTGGCCGGCATCGCGGTTGGCGCCCTGTTCCACGGCTATGTGCCCGAGGACTGGGTCAGCACGCACCTCGGTGGCAAGGACAACTGGTTCGCAGTACCCGGCGCCGTGCTGCTCGGGGTGCCCCTTTATTCGAACGCCACCGGCGTGATTCCGGTCGCCGAGGCGATGCTCGGCAAGGGCGTGGCCATAGGCACCACCCTGGCCTTCATGATGAGCATCGCGGCGCTGTCGCTGCCCGAGATGATCATCCTGCGCAAGGTCATCCAGTGGCCGGCGCTGGCGCTGTATGCCGGCGTCCTGGCGCTCGCCATCATGTTGGTGGGCTGGGGCTTCAACCTGCTCGGGCCGTGACCCGCCAGTCCGGCGCTGCGCGACCCGGCTATTCGCGATATGCAACGCAAGAGGTGATTCACCATGATGAACATCAAGGTCCTGGGCTCAGGTTGCGCCAACTGCAAGCGCACGCTGACCCTGATCGAGGAGACGGCCAACAGCAAAGGCGTCGCGGTGACGCTGGAGAAGGTCGAGGACATGGCCACGATCATGGGCTACGGGGTAATGTCGACCCCCGGCGTGGTGGTCAACGGCCAAGTGGTGCATGCCGGCGGGGTCCCCGACCGCAAGGCGATCGAGGCCTGGCTGGCCGGGGCCGGCGGCGCCGGCCTCCCCACCGGTGGCGGTTGCTGCGGCTGAACGCCGCCCGACCCGGCCAGCGGGATGGTGCTGCCGTGCCTCAGCCGGCGGGTTCGTGCCCGTCGCGGACCGCGGCGATCAGCCGGTCGGCAATGCGCAGCAAGCCCGCGTAGTCTGCGGCGGCCTGGCTGACCACGGCATAGCGACCGGCCACGCTCAGCATGGGAACGCCTTCGACCCGATAGCGCTGCACCAGGCGGTCGCTGCGCGTCAGGCGCGTTTGCACGGCGAAGGAGTCGAAGGTGGCGGCGAAGGCCGCGCCGTCCACGCCCTGGCTCTCCACCCAGGCGCGGATGGCCGGCTCGGTATAGAGCTTGACGCGCTGCGCGTGCAGCGCGTCGAACACGGCCTGATCAAGGCGGGCGAGATCCCCGGTGGTCTCCAGGGCGAAATAAAGCCGCGCCAGATTCGCCCAGGCGGCGCGACCGAAGGACACCGGGACACGCTGCAAGGCGACGTCCTCGGGCAGCCGCGTCGCCCAGTCCGAGACCAGCGGGTGGAGTTCGCGGCAATGCGGGCAGCCGTAGGAGAAAAACTCCAGCACCTCGATCTTGCCCGCCGTTTCGCCGGGCTGCGGCGGGGAAATGGGGGTCCAGTCGCGGCCTGGCACCAGATCCGCGGCCTTGGTGCCAGGCATTGCCCCGGCGGCCAGAGCGGCCAGAAGTCCCTGGTTGAAGCGGCGTCGGCTCAAGGGCATGCAAGGCACTCCAGGTTGATGGTCATTGGGATTCAGTCCCAGCGTCTGCGCTGCGCCCACAGCGCCCAGGCAGCCGCCAGGAGCACCGCGGTGAAGCTGACGACCGCCCAGTTGGCCAGGGACAAGCCGAGGATAACCAGCTCTTCCTCCTCGCAAAACCCGGTGGCGAGGAACACTGCCGGCAGCTGCTGGCCGAGCCACTCGACCAGACGTTCGATCGGTCCTGGTTGACCGCCGACGCAGGAGACCGCATCCGGCGGCTGCAGTTGCAGCCAGCTCTGGTAACTGCCCACCCCCACCCCCAGCGCCGCCAGCCCGATGACCGCAGCACCCGCAAGGCGTTTGACCACCAGTGCGACCGGGAGGGCGGCCAGCAGCGACAGCAGCGCGATCAGCATGAACAGCAGGCGTTGGAAAATGCACAGGTGACAGGGATGCAGATCCAGCCAGACCGTGAGCACCAGGCTCGCCAGCGCCAGCCCGGCGCAGCCGATCGCCATGGCGATCCAAAGGTGACGAAGCACGAAACGAATCATTGAGGCTCTCATCAGTGCGGCTTCTCGCTGGCCCAGGAACGGCGCTGGCCAGCCGAACCCGCACCCTTGGCAATGGGCCTGATCGAGGCTGGGAGTCTAGCAAATCAGGCGCTAACCGCGCACCGCCCCTGGAACGCCGCCAGTCCGGAACTTGGGCTCGCCCCGGCGGGTCAACAGGCGGATACTACCCTGAACCGGTTGCCTGCCACCCCCAATGCTGTTGCGCGTCCTGCCACTACTGCTGTTCCTCCTACCCGCCATCGCCGCCCATGCCTCGCTGGCGATCTCGCAGTCGCTGGGCCTGGTCCCGGTCTGCAACGTCTACCTCGACGGCTGCACCAGCATCAGCGCGACCGGGCGCAACGAGCCCGCCATCTTTGTCTTTCGCGGCCTGCTCATGCCGACTGCGGTACTCCTGCCCTTGTTCTGGTATCTGGCCGGTCACTGGCTCGCGGTGCTCGGCGCGGCCTCGCGCACGCGCGTCCGCACGCTCCAGCTCACTGGCCTGATCGGCGCCGTGTTCCTGATGCTGTACGTGCTGTTCCTGGGCACCGACGGCGAAGTCTACCGCCTGCTGCGCCGCTACGGCGTACATCTGTTCTTCGCCTTCACCTATCTGTCGCAGCTGCAACTGAGCTACTTGCTGTACCGACACCGGCGCGCCGGCGTGGACCTGGTGCCGCGCTGGCTCGGTAACCTCATGCTGGGGCTGTGCGCGCTGATGCTCGGGGTGGGCCTCACGGCGCTGCCGGCCGCGGAATGGGCGCTGGCGCGCTCGACGCTGAACAACGTCATGGCCTGGAACATGGGCGCGCTGGGCATGTCATGGTTCGTGCTGGCGTGGCTGGCCTGGCGGATCACCGGTTTTGAGGGGGCGTTCCGCGCCGCCGCCGCCGGGTCGGCCGCGGTGCAATGGCCGCGCGCCCAATAGCCCGGATATCTCGCCCGTATCGCGGGCACCTGCGGCGTTGTTCAGCACATTCCTGCGCCCATCCCCTGCGGGGCGGACGCAAAGAATTGTTCTCTCAAGGGCCCATTAAGGTCGGTTATGCAAAAAGCGGTTCAGAGGGTACCGAATCCGCTCCCGCCCGACCTTTCGGCGATGAGCCCCGCTTCAGCGACGGCTGTCGCGCCGTGATGTTGCTCGCCAAAACGGATCGACCCATCCATGAAGTAAAGTTCTTCGACTCGGGACACGCGCCGCCACAGTTCGCGACGCACCGATTGGATCGGTCGGCGTCTGGCCGATAATTCAACCCGGTGCACACGGCCGAATGGCGAAACATCGCTTGCATGTCCACAACTAATACTACTGTGTTATAAATGTCGACCACTACTTCTCTGGCCACAACAGGGGCACCATCGCAGTGATTGCGCAATGACCCGCGCGATGCGAAAGCGACACGTGGCGATGGACGTGGGCTCATGGCGCTGCATCGGTCCTAGCCCCGCGCGGGCGGAAGCCTTGGGGTAAGGGAGGCGCTTCGAATTGAACGGCGTTTTTTTACTGCCGGTCAGGCGTTCGAGCATCAGAAAGCCGTAGGCGGCGATGCACATGAACACGCCGATTATCTATTGATGCGCAAGCGGCCGCGTATTCCGGCGAAACTGGTCAGTCGTTCCGGGGCAAACTGGACACGCGTTCCGGAGCAAAGCGGTCAGTTGTCGGAGCGAAGCGACGCGGGTACGAAGCACTCGCCGCAGAGACGGGACCGGCAAGCTCACGAGCAACGTTGGCGTTGGTTGGGCTGTGTTAGCCCACGATTCCACGAATCAAGCAGCCTGGGCTGCTCAGATTGTTCATAAGCCTCTGGTCTCAGCCCCAATGGCGCAGCGAACGCATAGGGTGCCGAGGGCTCTACTTGTTCGGCCCCTTATTGTTTTGTTGACTAATTGGCGGAGAGGGAGGAACGACTCGGGCTGCGCCCTCGCCCTTCGGGTCGCCACCACTGCGCGGCGACGATCTGCGCCAACGCGGAACGCGTTGGCTTGTCGAACCACCAGTTCGATTTTCTCGGGTTCGAATCCAACCGAATCCACAAATACAAAAGGCCCCGCGCGGGGGCCTTTTGTATTTGGCGGAGAGGGAGGGATTGATTCGGCGCCGCAGACTTACCCCTGCGGGGCGCCGGCACAGCCGGCGTCTGCGCCGTCGCGGCGCGACGGCTGTCGAACCGGGCTATTCCGATATCGAGGGTTCGAACCCACCGCACAGATCAAATACAAAAGGCCCCACGCGGGGGCCTTATGTATTTGGCGGAGAGGGAGGGATTCGAACCCTCGATACGGGTTAACGTATACACACTTTCCAG
>JBFZDU010000385.1:0-7358 GCA_041307205.1 Gammaproteobacteria bacterium
CGAACGAAGCCCATGGGTGGTTGCTTGGACTTCGGGGCATCACCCCTAGTGAAAACGAGGGGTGTTTCATTAAGGAACTCGATGTTACAGTTTGCAACATGCAGCCTCGGTTACCGAGTATCCGACAGAAGATCAGTCTGGGCTTCTACGCCTTCGCGGCCACGATGGTGCTGTTGGCGGGGCTGGCCTACAGCGATCTGCGCTATCTCGAATGGCGTATCAACACCGGCACCGCCGTGGCCGATTTTCTTGGCGCGGTCCTAGAGTTGCGCCGTTATGAAAAGAACTACTTCCTGTATGGCACCCGCCAGGACCTGGACACCGCCGCCGGGTTCCTGGACGAGTCGGACCGGATTCTTCAGGAGCAGCAGCCGGCCTTCGTCGCATTGGGTGGCGCCACCACCGCCCAGGAGCTGCAACGCTTGTTGGGCGACTACCGCCTGGAGCTTGAGAGGCGGCGGGCGACTGGGCGGAGCACAGGCGGGCAGCCCGCGCTGGCACAAGAGACCGTGCGCGACCTCGGTCGCGGTCTGGCCGACACCGCCGAGACATTGGCGCGGGCCGAACGAACCGAGTTGGGCCGTGCCGCGCAGCGCGTGCAGGGACTGCTGGTGACCGCAGTCATCCTGGTGGTCGTACTGGGTGTCCTGGCCGCGCGGGTACTGTCACGCACCGCGGTCCGTCCCATGGCCTGGCTGGAGGCCAAGCTCGCTGCTATCGGCGAAGGCCGCTTCAACCAAGTCGAACCGGTCAGCCGCGACCAGGAGATCGTCTCGATGAGTCGGGCGGTCAACCGTATGCTGGCCGAGATCGAATCGCGCAACCGGCAGCTGGTGCAGTCGGAAAAACTCGCCTCGCTCGGCACCTTGGTAGCAGGCGTCGCCCACGAACTCAACAATCCCCTGTCCAACATCTCGTCATCCTGCCAGATCCTGATCGAGGAGGTGCGCCGCGGCGGCGGCGGCGATCCCCTGGAGTGGCTGCAGCAGATCGACAACGAGACCGAGCGGGCGCGCCGCATCGTGCAGACCCTGCTGGAGTTCTCCCGGGAGCGCGCGTTCGAGACCCAGCCGGTCGCGCTGCGTGCGCTGGTCGAACAGACCTTGTTATTGCTCGGCCAGCGTAAAGGGACCCGGGTGGAAGTGGACGTGTCCGCCGAACTGGTGGCCTACGCCGACCCGCAGCACCTGCAACAGGTGCTGGTCAACCTGATCAAGAACGCCGAGGACGCCGGCGGACCGGACGTGTGCATCCGGGTCGCCGCCAGGGTGTTGGCCGGCGCCGACTTCAAGCTGCCGGAAGGCGCCATGTCCGGCCGCCAGGCCTGCCCGGTCGGCGAGGCCGGGCAGGCCCTGGTGATCGAGATTACCGACAATGGCCCCGGCATACCGCCGGAGATCCTGCCGCGCGTGTTCGATCCCTTCTTCACCACCAAGGAGGTAGGACACGGCTCGGGTCTCGGGCTGTTCGTGGTACAGGAGATCGTCGACCGGCATAACGGCTGCATCGGTGTGCAGAGTCCGCCCGGCGGCGGCACCCGGTTCATCGTCTGCCTGCCCCATTCGGCACCGAAGCATCAGGCATGAACGACACCACGGCTAAGCCGTATCGCATTTTGGTCGTGGACGACGAACGCATCGCCCTGCGCAACCTGGTGCACGTGCTCAATAACGAGGGCTACCAGGTAACCGGTGCCGACAACGGACCGGCGGGACTGCGTAACCTGGAGCACGGCAACTTCGACTTGGTGCTGACCGACCTGCACATGGAACAGGTGGACGGCATGCAGATACTGCGGCACTGCCGACAGCACCATCCGGACACGGCCGTCATACTGATCACCGGCTTCGCCACTGTCAGCTCGGCGGTCGACGCCATGCGCGAGGGGGCTTTCCACTACGTCGCCAAGCCGTTCCGGTTGGACGAGGTCCGTCACTTGGTACGCGAGGCGCTGGAGCTGACCCGGCTGCGCCGAGAGAACCGCCGCCTGCGCGAACTGGTCGAGGCACAAGGCGTGCAGCAACGCCTGCTCACGCAGGACCCGGCGCTGCGCAAGACCCTGGAAACGGCCAGGCAGATCGCGACCAGTGAGGCCAACGTCATCGTCACCGGCGAGAGCGGCACCGGCAAAGAACTGCTGGCCCGCCTGATTCACGATCACAGCGCCCGGCGCAACGAACCGTTCGTCGCCGTCAACTGCGGCGCCTTCCCTGAGGACCTGCTAGCCAACGAACTCTTTGGCCACGAGAAGGGGGCCTACACCGGTGCGACCGAGGCACGCCCCGGCCTGATCGAGAGCGCCAGCGGCGGTACCCTGTTTCTTGACGAGGTCACCGAGATGTCACCCAATATGCAGGTCAAGCTGCTCCGGGTGATACAGGAAGCCGAACTCATGCGGTTGGGGGGCACTCGCCCCGTCGCCGTGAATGTCCGGTATCTCGCCGCCACCAACCGCGACCTGCGAGAAGCCATGGCGGCGGGACGGTTCCGCCAGGACCTGTATTACCGGCTGAACGTGGTCCACCTGCACCTGCCGCCGTTGGCCGAACGGCCGGGCGATGTGCCGCTGCTCGCTCACTATTTCCTCAAGCGCCATGCCGCAGCGCTGAACAGGGATGTGCGTGACCTCGATCCCGAGGCCCTGGCACTGCTCAACGAATACGACTACCCGGGCAATGTGCGCGAACTGGCCAACCTGATCGAACGCGGTGTCGCACTGGCGGACGGCCCGGTGTTGCGTCCTGACCATCTGCCCGAGGACCTGCGCCGGCTGCAGGTGCGCGCCGTGCGCATCCGGCGCAGTGCACTGCCCACGCTCGAAGCCCAGGAGAGCGAATACATCCGCTGGGTGCTGCAGCAGACCGACGGCAACAAGACGCGCGCCGCCGAGGTGCTCGGTATCGACCGGGTGTCGCTGTGGCGCAAGATCAAGAAATACCAGCTATGAGATCGGCGGCCGCCTTACCGGCGCGCTGACCGACCGCGGTTGTCGCCGCGAGTTTTCCGAACCAGGCCCTGAGGGTGACTCCCGCGGGCCGCCGAAGCAGTGAAGAGGACGCCGTAGTGAACGAAACAACCCTGACCGCCGCCGCACCGAGCAAACGCAAGCCGCTCCTGAATACCAAGCAACTGGTCGCCGCTGCGCTGTTCGCGGCATTGGCTGCGTATCTGTCCAGCGTGGTTCCCAGCATCGAGGTGGCCTGGGTCTCGGGCCTGCTGATCCTCACCATCTACCTGTTCGCCTTCGAAGTGGTGGGCGTGGACGTTGCCGCGATAACGATCATGGTCCTGCTGGGGCTGACCAATCTGCTGGCGCCCCTGATGGGGCTGGAACAAGGCTTGGTCGACAACAAGCACCTGTTCGACGGCTTCGCCTCGAACGCGGTCATGTCCATCATTGCCGTGATGATCATCGGCGCCGGACTCGACAAGACCGGCCTCATGAGCAAGGTCGCCAGCTTCATCCTCAAGATTGGCGGCACCACCGAGACCCGTATCATCCCAATCATCTCCAGCACCGTGGGCTTCATCTCCTCGTTCATGCAGAACGTCGGCGCCGCCGCGCTGTTCCTGCCGGTGGTTTCGCGCATCTCGGCCCGCTCCGGTATTCCCTTGTCGCGCCTGCTCATGCCCATGGGGTTCTGCGCCATCCTGGGCGGCACTGTGACCATGGTCGGTTCCAGTCCGCTGATCCTGTTGAACGACCTGATCCTGACCTCCAACAAGGCCCTGCCGGCCGCACAGCAGATGGAAACCTGGTCGCTGTTCAGCGTGACCCCGATCGGGCTCGCCCTGGTCGCGACCGGCATCCTGTACTTCGTACTCGCCGGCCGCCTGGTGCTGCCGAGCCGTGGCGTCAAGACCGCAACCAACGCGGAAACCACCATGCAGTATTTCCAGGACGTCTACGGCCTGGATTGCGAGGTGTTCGAGGTCGAGGTGCCAGCAGGCAGCGCCCTCGCCGGCAAGACCCTGGACGACGTCGAGCACCTGGAACGCATTCGGGTCATCGCCGCGCAGGTCGCCTCGGACCTGCGGATCGGCCCCGGCGGCCTGGCACGCGACGTCGGCATCGCCCCCGGCACCGTCCTGGGAGTGCTGGCAGCGCCCAGGAACTTCCTCCCGTTCCTGGATAAGTACGGCCTGGAGCTGCGGCCACAACTGGAGGCTTTCGCCGAGTCTCTGTCGCCGGCCCGCTCCGGTATCGCCGAGATCGTCATTCCGCCCGGTTCGCAACTGATCGGCAAGACCGCCCGCGACATCTGGATGCGCAAGACCTACGGGATCTCGATGGTCGCCTTGAACCGCCAGGGCGAGACCCTGCGCGAAGGCGACAACATCCGCAACATGCCGTTGCAGGGCGGTGACGCCCTGGTGGTCCACACCACCTGGGATGCCCTCGCCCGCCTGCAGCAGGACCGCAACTTCGTGGTGGTCACGACCGAGTTCCCGCACGAAGAGCTGCGCCCGCACAAGGTGGCCTGGGCCGGGCTGTTCTTCGCCATCGCGCTCGGACTGGTACTGTTCTCTGATCTGCGGCTGTCGGTGGCCCTGCTCACCGGCGCCATGGGCATGATCCTCGCCGGGGTGCTTAAGATCGAAGAGGCTTACGACGCAATCAGCTGGAAGACCGTGTTCCTGCTGGCCTCGCTGATCCCGCTGGGACTGGCGGTCGAGACCTCGGGTACCGCCAAGTGGATCGCCGAACAGACGCTGGGCGTGGTCGGCGACATGCCCGTCTGGGTGATCCAGGCCGCGGTGGCCATACTCGCCACCTTCTTCACCTTGGTCATGTCCAACGTCGGCGCCACCGTGCTGCTGGTACCCCTGGCAGTGAACATCGCGCTGGGGGTGGGTGCCAACCCGGCCGTATTCGCATTGACCGTGGCGCTCGCCACGTCCAATTCCTTCCTCATCCCCACGCACCAGGTAAACGCGCTGATCATGGGGCCAGCGGGTTACCGCGTGGCCGATTTCATGCGCGCCGGCGGCATCATGACCATTCTGTTCCTGATCGTCATGATGGCGATGCTGAACCTGGTGTTCTGACGCGCAGACCGCCCGGACCGCTACCTGCGTGGCGCGGGCAGCTGGTCCCGGCCGCGGGCCGTTCCGACAAGGCGTTCGTGTCGGAACGGCCCGATACCTTGCGAGACATTCGTCGCCGCCCAATTAATCTGCGCCAGCGCGGCCGGGGCCGCCATCCCAACCGCACGCTGGCGGGATGGGCCGTGCCGGCGCCCGGCGGTCAATGTGCCTGGTCTATGCCCGTGAGCTTGGCGACCCCGCCGAACGAACCCACCCAGAGGCTGCCGTCGTCCGCGGTGGCCAGCGAGACGATATTGTTCGCAGACAGGCCATCTTTGGTGGTGTAGACGCGCTTGAAGGTTTCGCCATCGAACCGCGCCATGCCGTCGCTGGTGCCCACCCACATCTCGCCGTCGCCCGCGCCCTCCAGCATGAACACGTGGTTGGCGGGCAGGCCGTCGGACTTGGTGAAATTCTTCCAGGTGCTGCCGTCGAAGCGGGCCAGCCCACCCCCCCAGGTGCCAGACCAGACGATGCCGTCGGCATCGACGTGCAGGGCGACGATGTAGTTCGGGTTGTAGGCGACGTCGACACCCTCCAGGCCCATCTCGGCCTTCTGCCGGGCATGGTGGCTGGATTCCTTGGCCGGGTCGCGTTGGAACTCGATCTGCTCGCGCACCAGTTCGTAGGGTGCACCCAGACCGTCGCTGTGCTTCCAGTTCTGCCACTGACCGTCCTTGTAACGCGCCAAGCCACCCTCGGTGGCCATCCAGACCTCACCGTCGCGTCCCGCCGCCAGGCCGTACACCCAGTCGTTCGGCAGGCCACCGCCGGTGTTCTCGACCGTGAAGGTCGACCACTGGTCACGCTCGTCCAACCGCCCGCCCTTGATCAGGTTGGCGCCCGACCAAGTCGCGATCCAGACGTCGCCATCGGGCAACTCGAGCAGGTCGTAGATGAAGGCGTCACCAAGACCGTGCTGAATGTTGTAGTTGACCCAGTCGTCCTTGGCCTCGTCGAACAGCGACAGGCCGCCGCCGTAGGTGCCGACGGCCAGGCGGCCGCGGAACTTGCTCAGGTGAAATATGCCGTTGGAAAGCAGCCCGGCGCGCACGTCGTACAGCCGGTGGTCGTCTTTTTCGGTGTCGTAGCGGATGACGCCGCCCGAGGTGCCGACCCAGAGCACCGGGCCGTCGGCCAGCAGCGCCTTGACATTGGAGTTGCCGACCTTGAATTGCGCAAACCGGATGCCCGAGGGGGGCGCGGCATGCGCATCCTGGACCTCCGGCGCGGTGGCCGGCGAGGCGGCCGGGGTCGCGTCAGGCGGCGCTGCAGACGCTGGCAGCGCGCTTGCGGGTGGCGCCACCGTTGCGGCCACCGGCTCGCTCTCGACGCCCTGCCGCTGACCGAGTTTGTAGGCGCCGATCACTGCGGCCACCCCCACTGCGACGACCGCGATCGTTATCTTGGCACTGCTATTCACGTTTTTACTCTCCTGCCGCCGCCAGGCTCAGCCGATACACGGCGCCCTTGGTACCCATCCAGATGTCGCCCGCCGGGGTGACGGCAATGGCGTACACGTCGAGGTTGGTCAGTCCCTGGTGGTGGCCGTAGCTCTGCCAGGATTCGCCATCGAATCGCGACAGTCCGCCGTTGGTGCCGAACCACAGGGCACCGTCCGGCCCTTGCGTGACCGCGTAGACGATGTCCCCGGCCAGGCCGTCGCGCGTGGTGTAATTCACCCAGTTTTTGCCATCGAAACGACTCACCCCACCACCCCAGGTTCCGGCCCAGAGCACATCGTCAGCATCGATGTGCACGGCAAAAACATAATTGGGGTTATAGGTCGCCTCCCCGCCGCTGAGCACGCCCAGATCGTGACGTTCGCGCGTACCCAGGCCGGTATTCTTGCTCGCAGGACGCTGCCCGTCATTGGTCGCGCCCAGGCCGTCGCTATGGGTCCAGGACACCCAATCGGTGCCGTCGTAGCGGGTGATGCCGCCCTCGGTGCCGAACCAGACCCGGTCCTGGGAATCCACCGCGAGCCCGTACACCCACTCGTTCACCAACTCGCGCACATAGGTGGTGAATTCGCCGGTGTTCGGGTCCACCTTGTTGGCGCCCGCCCAGGTGCCGATCCACAGGGTGCCGTCGCGCTGACTGTCAAAGGCGTAGACCCAATAGTCCGCCAGGCCGTGCATCGGGAAAAAAGTCTTCCAGTCGCCGTCGCGGTAGCGCGACACGCCGCCCGCATTGGTGCCAAACCACTTGTTACCCTGGTGGTCGATACCGATGGCGAACACATACTCGTTAGATCGGAAGAGCGTCGT
>JBFZDU010000386.1:0-3577 GCA_041307205.1 Gammaproteobacteria bacterium
CGCCCTCCCCCGAATGGCTCGGCCCGATCCGGCGCGGCGCCCGCTGGATCATGCGCAAGCGGCTCAGCGATGATCTGGACGCGCCGCATGCCGGACTGCTGCCGGCCGGTTTCAGCGCAGAACACCTGGGGCCCAACGACTATTATTTCTGGGACGATTTCTGGGGGATCGCCGGTCTGCGCGCGGCGGCGGCCATGCTCTCGGACCCGGACCCCGGCCACAGCCGGGAATTCGCGCAGGCCGCAGACGATTTTGCCGCTGCGGTGGAGAACAGCCTGGCAGGCTGCGTGCAACGGCTCGGCCGGCCGGCCATGCCGGCGTCGCCCTATCGCCGCCTGGATGCCGGCGCCATCGGCTCGCTGGCGTGCGGCTATCCGGTGCAGTTCTATGCTGCGGACGACCCCCGCCTGCTCGATTGCGTCGAGTTCCTGCTCGACCGCTGTTTCGTCAAAGGCGCGTTCTACCAGGACATGATCCATTCCGGTCTCAACGCCTACCTCACCCTGCACGTCGCCCAGGTGCTGCTGCGCGCCGGCGACCCGCGCCACCTCGAACTGATGGATGCGGTCGCCGCCCTCGCCTCGCCGACCGGCCAGTGGCCGGAGGCGATCCATCCGCGCACCGGCGGCGGCTGCATGGGCGACGGCCACCACGTCTGGGCCGCCGCGGAGTGGCTCTTGATGATCCGCAACTGCTTCGTGCGCGAGGAAGGCGAACGCCTCATTCTGTGCGCCGGCGTTCCCGCGCGCTGGCTCGACCAGGCCGCGCCGATCCGCTTCGGCCCCGCGCCGACAAGTTTTGGCACGGTGACGATCAGCATCACGCCGGTTCCCGGCAATCCGCCCCGGGTCGACTGGCAGGGCGACTGGCACCGCAGCGCACCGCCGATCGAGATCCGTCTGCCCGGTTTCGAGACGGCCAGCCCGGAAGCCGGTGCCGGCTCGATCATCCTCATCAAAATGGAATCGTGAACGCATGAACATTCTCATCTTTACCAACACCTTCACCCCGCACGTCGGCGGCGTGGCGCGCTCAGTGGAGGCGTTCACCGAGGAATACCGCAAGCGCGGGCACCGGGTAATGCTGGTGGCGCCCGAGTTTGCCGACATGCCGCAGTCCGAGGTCGACGTGGTGCGCATTCCCGCGATCCAGAATTTCAACGCCAGTGATTTCTCCGTAGTGCTGCCGATCCATCCACAGTTGAGCGAAACGATCGATGCCTTCCGGCCCGACATCGTGCATTCGCAGCATCCCTTCCTGCTCGGTATGACCGCGGTTCGGATCGCGCGCCACCGGGGCCTGCCGCTGGTCTTCACCCACCACACCCTGTACGAGCAATACACGCACTATGTTCCCGGCGACTCCCCTGCCCTGAAACGGTTTGCGATCGAACTCGCCACCGGCTACGCCAACCTCGCCGATCAGGTCTTCGCCCCCAGCGAGAGCATCCGCGATCTGTTGCAGCAGCGCGGTGTCACCACGCCGATTGCCGTGGTGCCAACCGGCGTGCGCCTGGAGCACTTTGCGCACGGCGACGCCCCCGCCTTTCGCCGGCAGATGGGCATTCCCGAAGACGCCTTCGTGGTAGGCCACCTGGGCCGACTGGCGCCGGAAAAGAACCTGGCGTTTCTGGCGCAGGCGGTCGCCGACTTCGTCGGCAGTCACCCGCATGCGCATTTTCTGGTGATCGGCACCGGCCCTTCCGAAAACAGCCTGCGGGAAATTTTTGCCCGGGCAAACCTCGAAGCGCGGCTGCATGTTGCCGGCATTCTGCAACAGCAGGCACTGGCCGACGCCCTGCATGCCATGGACCTGTTCGCCTTCGCGTCCACCAGTGAGACGCAGGGCATGGTGCTGACCGAAGCCATGGCGGCCGGCCTGCCGGTCGTCGCCCTGGATGCGCCCGGTGCGCGGGAAGTGGTCCGCGACTGGCACAACGGCCGCCTGCTGCTTGAGGCAACGACCACTGCTTTCAGCGCCGCCTTGCAGTGGGTCGCCGGCCTGGGGCCCGAATCATTGTGCAAGCTGAAGCAGGCCGCCCTCGAAACGGCTGACGCCTTTTCCATGCCGCGGTCGGCGGACAAGGCCCTGGCCTGCTACGAAGCACTCAAGCCCGGAAAAGCCGCAGAGTCAGGCGAGGATGTCAGCGCCTGGGAAGAGGTCATGACCGCGATCATGACGGAGTGGAATATTCTCAAAAGCGTGGCCGGCGCGGGCGACGCGGCCCTGGGCGCCGGCCTGTTTTCCGAAAAGGAAGACTGATGCATCGCGCGCGGCTTTGCGTCGGTTCGCCAGCGGTTCGCCGCCATCGGCCGCGGGAATGAGCGGATAGCCCATGCTCACCCGAATCGAGACTTTTTACCGGCGCCTGCGCCGCAACCTCAGCCGCAGCGTCTGGCTGGCGCGCCTGCTGCGTCTGCCCGTGTCCGAAGGACCGCCGACGCGGCCGGGGCTGGTCATGATCCAGATCGATGGACTCTCGCAGCCGCAGCTCGAGCGTGCCCTGGCTGGCGGTGAAATGCCGTTCCTGCGGCGGCTGATCAGGCGCGAACACTATGAGCTCCATGCCCACTATTCCGGTTTGCCGTCGACGACGCCCGCGGTCCAGGCCGAGCTTTTCTATGGCGTCAAAGGGGCCGTCCCGGCGTTCTCGTTCCGCGACCAGGCATCGGGCCGCATCGTCCGCATGTACGACCCGGACGCGGCGGAACGCGTCGAGGCGCTGCACGCCGGCAATGGCAACGAAGCGCTGCTGAGGGGCGGCAGCGCCTATGCGGACGTCTTCACCGGCGGTGCGGCGGAGTCGCATTTCTGTCCGTCATCGATGGGGTGGGGCCCGACGCTGCGCGCGGCGAATCCCTTGGTGCTGCTGGCGTTTCTGCTCAGCAATTTCTACAGTTTCCTGCGCGTCGCTGTCCTGTTGCTGATGGAACTGGGGCTGGCGCTGTTTGATTTTGTGCGCGGTCTTGTCGGTGGATACGACTTCTTCAAGGAACTGAAATTCATTCCGACACGGGTTGCGATCGCCATCCTGCTGCGCGAACTCTGCGTGATCGGCGGCAAGATCGACATCAGCCGCGGCCTGCCCGTCATCCACATCAACTTCCTCGGCTACGACGAACAGTCGCACCGCCGCGGCCCGGGTTCGCTGTTTGCCCACTGGACGCTGAAGGGCATCGACGACGCCGTCGCCCGCCTGTGGCGTGCCGCCAATCATTCCTCCTGGCGGCACTACGAGGTCTGGATCTACTCCGACCACGGGCAGGCCGCCGTCCGGCCCTACCAGGAGGCACAAGGCTATGCGCTGGAGGATGCCGTGACAGACGCGTTCGAGAAACTGGGAACAACGGGCCTGAGCATTCGTTCCCAGGGCCTGGGGGGTATCCAGACGCAGCGGGTTCGTTTTCTGGGCGGCCAGAAAATCCAGCGCCTGTTCTCGGTGCTCGGTATCGAGAACGGCGAAGCGGACGCGCAGCACCCGCTCGTCGTGGCCCTCGGACCCGTGGGCCATGTCTACCTGCCGCAAGACCTGGGCGCCGACGCGCGCGATTTCATCGCCCGTGAGCTGGCCGGCACC
>JBFZDU010000387.1:0-2522 GCA_041307205.1 Gammaproteobacteria bacterium
GCGGCCAGCAGGTGCGGCGCCTGTGCGCGTTGCAGGGCCAGGTCGGCCATGCTGTCGTGGGTGGGCAGGAAGGGCCGCTGCAGCTCATGCTCGACGCGCAGCCGCCAGTTGAAATAGAAGGCGTCGTTGCGCGCCGCGCGGTATTCCGCCACCACGGCCATTGCCTGCTTCAGCGACCGCGCCACCGCCACCGGGTCGTCGACGATGACCTGGTAGCAGCGCTGCGCCTCGGCGCCGAGCGTGCGACGCACGAAACGGTCGATCTCCTCGAAGTAGTCGGCACTCTCGGCGGGTCCGGTCAAGACCAAAGGCAGCGGATGATCGGTGTTCTCCGGATGCATCAGTATGCCCAGCAGATAAAGCAGCTCTTCGGCCGTGCCCGCACCTCCGGGGAACACCAGCACGCCATGGCCGATGCGCACGAAGGCCTCCAGGCGCTTCTCGATGTCGGGCATGATGACCAGCTGGTTGACGATCGGGTTGGGTGGCTCGGAGGCCACGATCCCCGGTTCGGTGATGCCGACGTAGCGCCCGGTGCGGATGCGCTGCTTGGCGTGACCGATGGTCGCGCCCTTCATCGGGCCCTTCATCGCGCCGGGGCCGCAGCCGGTGCAGACGTCCAGGCCGCGCAGGCCCAGCTCGTAACCGACTTCCTTGCAGTAGTCGTACTCGGCACGACCGATTGAATGGCCACCCCAGCACACCACCAGGTTGGGCTGCGCACCGGCATCCAGGACCCGCGCATTGCGCAGGATGTGGAACACCGCCGAGGTGACATGGCTGCTGTCCTCCAAGTCGAAACTGGCGTCGCCCTGGATGTCGTTGTGGACGTAGATAATGTCACGCAGCACCGCGAACAGGTGCTCGCGAATGCCGCGGATCATGCGCCCGTCGACGAAGGCAGTGGCGGGCGCGTTCTCCAACCGCAGTTTGATGCCCTGGTTGCGCTGCATCAGATTGATGCCGAAGTCGCGGTAGGTATCGAAGATCTCGCGGGCATCGTCGGTGTGGCTGCCGCAGTTGAGCACCGCCAGGGAGCAGCGCCGGAACAGCCCATAGAGCCCGCGGGCGCTGGTGTCCAGCAGGGCGTTGACCTCGAGCTGCGACAAGACCTCCAGGCTGCCTTCAGGGCTTACCGAGGCGCTGACCTTCTTCATTGACTGGCGGTTCGTGCACGGATGGATAGGGGTCCATGATGGACGGCGGGCGCCGCCCGGGGCAAGTGTGACCGCAGAACTCGGCGGCGGCGGGCAATCCAAACTTGAAAACCGCGCCGGCCGGGGCGAAAGTGCAACGGGATCGGGGCGCGATGGGACGCGGGCATGCTGCGCAGCTTGGTATTCGTGGTGCTGACGGTCTATGTCGGGTTCGGTGCCTACCTGTACGCTTTTCAGCGCTCGTTCATCTATCACCCCACGCCGGACGGCACCGCAGCGGGATATGAGCGGCTGGCGATCGCCAGCGACGGCGAGCGCATCCAGGTCTGGCGGAGCAACCCGGGCCGGGCGTCGGCCGTCATTTACTTCGGCGGCAATGCCGAGGCGGTCGGGTACGGCGCCGCGGACCTGGCGCGGATCCTGCCCCGCCATACCCTGTACCTGGTGGACTACCGAGGTTACGGCGGCAGTAGCGGCGTGCCCAGCGAAGCCGGCCTGTACCTCGACGCCCTCGCCGTGTACGACGCCATAGGGGCGGAACATGCCGAGATTACGGCCCTGGGGCGCAGTCTGGGCTCAGGCGTGGCCACTTACCTCGCGGTGCAACGCCCGCTCGACCGCTTGGTACTGGTCACGCCCTTCGACAACTTCGAGAGCTTGGCAAAAGGCCTGTACCCCGTTTATCCGGTCGGTCTGCTGTTGCGGGAAAGTTACGACTCGCTGGCACGGGCGCCGGCGATTCGGGCGCCAACCCTGATCGTCATTGCCGCGCAGGACCGCCAGATCCCGCCCGACCACGCGCGGCGCTTGGCCGCCGCCTTCGCCGCGGGGCAGGTCGAAGTCGTGGAGATCCCGGATGCCGACCACTTCTCGGTGAGTCTGCGACCGGGTTACGCCGCTGCGCTGCAGGGCTTCCTTACCCGGATCGAGGCGGACGGGGTGCAGCCGCCATGACCCGGCCATAGCGGGGATGCCGCGACGCCGCCCCGGCCCGACCGGCAAACTGTGCCCAAGGGCACACTGCACCGCGCCCGCTGCCTGACCGGGATGGCAGGCATGGCGCGTCGGCCGCGCAGTTGCTATTGTGCGGGCGCGGCGGCTCAACAGCCCGCCCGCGCAATCTGCCGCACAACCCGATCACACTTTCGCCCGTCGCCGTTCACGGGCGCACGGAGAACCAGATGACGAAAATTACTGCCCTGACCCTGGCCGCACTGCTGACCGCACTTGGGGCCGCGCCGCTGCAGGCCGATGATGCTGTCAGCACCAGCGTCGGCGACCTCTACAAAGAAAAGTCCGCGTTGAACGGCAAGCAAGTGGCGCTGCAAGGCAAGGTCGTGAAGGTCAACAATGGCATCATGCAGC
>JBFZDU010000388.1:0-4660 GCA_041307205.1 Gammaproteobacteria bacterium
AAGGTTCGGGACCCGAGGGCTCCCGCTGTGCCCGGTTGCCGGACCCCTGGGTGACCTCGAGCAACGGCGGCTCCTCGATCGCGCTGAGGAACCAGGCGCAATCACCACCGAGCACCAGCCCTCGCTCCAGCGTGGACGAGAACGCCAGTCGCCCTGCGCCCGGGCTTGTCATGCGCCTTCATTGCCCACTCGCACCAAGGGTCTTTATGCACTGTTGTCGATTATCGAAAGTCGGCGTCTTGTACGAACCCGTTGCGCGCTGGTGCTGAACGATCTCGGCGCTCGAACGAAGCGCGCGCTGGACGACGATCTGCGAGACCGCCGGTTCCGGCCCAGGCGCCGTCTGGCGCAGGCATGCATCGGATGCGGCTTGGCGGAACGGGCGCTTGCGGCGTTGGCCCGGGGACAAGGCCGCGCGATCTGTGTGGATCGGGCCGCGGCCGCGACCACCTGGCGATTGGCCGGATGCCCGTCGTCTGACCGCTGCCGCGGGTCGCGGACTTGGTGGCGGTCGGCATCCTCATTACACTGCGGACCGTCGTGCCAGCAAGAGTGTCCCCGCATGCCTGTCTCCAAGGGCCGCACCGCCGCCGCCAAACCACGGCGCCTCTCCCGTACCCAGCCGCCGGCGGATCTGAGCACGCCGGACTGGCAGGTGGCACTGCGCCGTCAGTACGGGCGCGAACAATCGTTCACGCTGCAGAACCTGGGGCAGGAACCGGTGTTCTCCGAGTTTCGCGTCGGCAACCCGGACAGCGGCAGCAGCTATCGTGTCGCGATCCGCGGCGCCGGTCTCGGCGACAATTATTGCGCCTGTCCCGACTTCGCCACCAACCTGCTGGGCACCTGCAAGCACATCGAGTTCGTGCTTGGGCGGTTGAAACGGCTACGCGGCGGCGGGGCGGCGCTGCGGCGCGGCTTCGAGGCCGATTACAGCGAGGTGTATCTGCACTATGGGGCGGAGCGCCAGCTGCGTTTTCGTCCGGGGCGGCTGTGCACGCCGATGCTGCTTAAGCGTGCCCGGGCGTTGTTCGACGAGCAAGACGGCTGGCGACTGCGCGACGATCGTTTCGGTGCACTGGAGGACTTCCTGGCCGCCGCGCGACGCTCGCGTCACGAGGTCCGCTGCTACGACGATGCGCTGGCCTTCGCCGCTGCACGCCGCGCCGACGACGCGCGCCAGCGACGTCTGACCGAGTTGTTTCCACAGGGACCCAGCACACCCGCGCTGCGCGAGTTGCTGCAACTACCGCTGTACCCGTACCAGTGCGAAGGGGCCCTGTTCGCAGCGCGGGCGGGGCGGGCCATCATTGCCGACGACATGGGGCTGGGCAAGACCATTCAGGCGATCGCCGCCGCGGAGATCCTGCTGCGGCAGTTCGGCATCGAACGGGTGCTGGTGGTATGCCCCACTTCGCTGAAACACCAGTGGCACGAGGAGATCGCGCGGCTGGCCGGCCGCGACGCACTGGTGGTGGGCGGACCGAAGCGGGAGCGCGCACGGCAGTTTGCGGCGCCGGCGACGTTCAAGATCACCAACTACGATACGGTGCGTCGTGACCTCGAGCTGATCAACGCCTGGGTGCCCGATCTGGTGATTGCCGACGAAGCCCAGCGCATCAAGAACTGGGATACCAAGGCCGCGCGCGCGATGAAGCAGGTCAGGAGCCGCTTTGCCCTGGTGCTTACCGGAACGCCCCTGGAAAACCGGTTGCGGGAACTGGTGTCGATCGTCCAGTTCGTTGACCAGCATCGTCTCGGGCCCACCTGGCGTTTTCTCGAGCGCCACCAGATCACCGCCGACACCGGCCAGGTGGTTGGCTACCGGCATCTCGACGAGGTGGCGGCGACCTTGGCGCCGATCCTGATCCGTCGGCGCAAGTCCGAGGTGTTGGACCAGCTGCCACCGCGCCGCGAAAAGGTCTTCCTGCTGCCGCTGACGGCGCCGCAGCGGGTGTTGCACGACGAGCATGCGGAGGTGGTCGCGCGGATCGTCGCGCGCTGGAAGCGGCAGCATTTCCTCTCGGAGCGCGACCAGAAGATCCTGATGGCCGCGTTGCAGAGCATGCGCATGGTCTGTGACAGTACCTACCTGCTGGATCCGAAGCAGGACCACGGCAACAAGATCCCCGAACTGCTGCGGGTCCTCGGCGACCTGCTCGCAGACCCCGACCTGAAAGTGGTGATCTTCAGCCAATGGCTGCGCAGTCACGAACTGTTGTCCACCGCGCTCGATAATGCCGGTCATGGCTATGTGTTGTTTCATGGCGGCGTGCCCGGGCGGCAGCGCGGTGCATTGGTCAAGCGCTTCAGGACCGATCCGGCCTGTCGCGTGTTCCTGTCCACCGACGCCGGCGGGGTAGGGCTCAATCTGCAATGCGCCAGCGTGGTGATGAACCTGGATCTCCCGTGGAACCCGGCGGTGCTCGAGCAGCGCATCGGCCGCGCCCACCGCTTGGGCCAACACCGGCCGGTGCAGGTGATGAATTTCGTCGCCGAGAGGAGTATCGAGCACAACCTGATGGGGCTGCTGGCGTTCAAGCAGGCACTTGCCGCCGGGGTACTGGACGGCGGCGACAAGCAGATCCACCTGGGCGGCAGCCGGCTCGCCCGCTTCATGGAAAGCGTAGAACACGCCACCGCGCCGCCCGCTGGCGAGTCCCCGCCGCCGCCGCGCATCGACGACCCGCAAGCTGCGGGCGCAGCTGACCGGACGCCCGCTGCGACGGCGGTGGACGACGCCGCCCCTCGCCCACCGGAGGGTCAGGTCCACCAGGATGGCGATGCCTGGCAGCCGCTGCTGGCGTTCGCCCGGACGCTGCTTACGGAGATGGTTCAGGCGCCTGGGCACGGCCCGGGCCGCTCATCCGCTGGCCTTGTGCGTCGGGACCCGACGACCGGGGAGCGTTATCTGCATCTGCCCGTTCCCGATCAGGACAAAGTGACGCGCTTGCTGGACGCACTGCGCGATCTGCTCGCGGGGTAATGCGCCAGCGGCCGGCGTCGCTGGACGGATACCATAGGATTCGAGCAGAACGATCAGGCGCATGTTTTCGGCTTGTAACCTGGTCAGCGCCCCGCAATCGTTCGACCTCGCACCAGTGGTCCACCTGACGGCCGAACGCCGGTCGCACCACCGGATACGAATCCTCGGGCCATCGGACCCCAGCGCCAAGGATTCGCGTCAGGCCGGACGTAATCTATTTTCCGAACAGCCACACATGGACACGCGATGGCGACCGCCAGACGCAAGCGCGCTGCCCACTCATGCCCCGAACACGCCGCAGCACGGCCCGAGGCATCCGGTCGCCGGCGACCGGCCCGGGTGTCGTTCCAGCGTCGGTACGGAAAACCGGCGCCCCGGGTTCGAGGGTATGTTCGAGGAGACGATGAAGGCCGGGATTGGCGTATGCGATGTTGGTAGCGGTTGCATGCCCGCCATCCGGGGCCATTCCCCCCGTGACTCGGCAGCCGTACGTCAAGCAGTATGCGGCGCATGCAGGTCCGGCAGGGCCAGCGGTCATCGTATGTCTGCCCCGCGCTGCTCGAGCAACGTTCGCAGGATCGAACGATGGCAGCGGGATTCGTCTTCGCAATAGCAGCCGATGGCGAAATCGGTCTGATGGGACAGCGCGGCCAGCAGGTCCAGGTCCCGTTTCGCCTGGGGTTGTGCCATCTCCGCGAGGAAGCGGCGTTTGAACTTCGCCCAGGACTTTTCGTCGGTCAGCGGTGAGGTCGACTTCAGCAGGGGCGCGCTGGGGGAAAGGTTGGGAAACCACAGGTCGTAGAAGTTCTTCGCTGCATAGTCGCACTTGCGCACCCCGCGCGGCGGACGTCGCACGGTGCCGATGCGCAGGCCCTCGTTGCTGTGCCTGGGACTGCCCAGTCGGACCACGCGAATGGCCATGGCGCCAGGGACCCGGTCAGGCGTGACCGGGCGCTGGACCCGGGTCGTCCTGCCAGGGCGGCCAGGGGCGGCGCCTCGCGCGCCGTCGACCCGTCATACGCCATCGTCCGGTGGCCCAACCCAGAAATGCGGGTTGTGCGCGACCTCCCACAGATGCCCGTCCGGATCCTTGAAGTAACCGCTGTAGCCGCCCCAGAAGGTCTTTTGCGGCTTTTTGACGAGCACCCCGCCAGCATCGATTGCCTGTTGCACCAGGGCGTCCACCGCCGCCGTCGAATGGACATTGTGTGCCAAGGCGAACGCCGCGAACCCCTCGCCCTCGGCCGACACGGTCGCATCCTGTGCCAGCGCTTCCCGCCCATACAGGCCGAGCCAGGTGCCGTTGAGCGGGAAAAACGCGACCTCGGGCGGCGAAGCGAGGCGGGGAAATCCGAGCCCCTGCTCGTAGAAGGTCACGGCGGCGGCGAGGTCACGCACGCCCAAGGTGATCATGCTGATGCGCGGTTTCATCTGCTGCACCTCCGACGGCACGCGCGTGACGGCCAACGGGATCGCTCGTGGCCCCATCAAAGGGTAGACCCTGGCGCCGCCGGGCACCTACCGTCATCGTCGAAGTGACGCAGCGCCTGCGCGGCGTCCTCGGGTGCCGTCATTCCCCCGCCGGTGCGATCGCCAGCCAGCCGTCCGGCACGGCCGGGCCGCCGAGACTGTCGGCGATGAGCCGATCGTCACGCGTGTAGAAGCCGTCGGGCT
>JBFZDU010000389.1:0-18697 GCA_041307205.1 Gammaproteobacteria bacterium
GATCTCCCCAGTACATCGGGCTGTACATGCCGGTGGTCGCCGCCGTGCCACCGAAGGTGAACAGGTGCGCGGCAATGCGCGACATCTCCAGCTGCAGTACGCGCAGCCATTGGGCGCGCTCCGGCACCTCCAGGCCGCACAACTGTTCCACCGCCATCGAGTAGGCGACTTCCATCGGCGCGGGGTCGGGCACGCAGATGCGCGGCACCAACGCAATGTTCTGGATCCACAGACGCTGCTCCATCAGCTTCTCGAAACCGCGGTGCAGGTAGCCGCCGTCGGCCCGCGCCTCCACGATCTGATCGCCGTGGACCTTGACCTTGAGCGCGTAGTTGCCTTCGATGCCCGGGTGGTTGGGGCCGAAGTTGAGCTCGAACTCGTGGCTCGGCGGGTGATGCTTGGCTTCGTAGTTCTCAGGCCTCATCGGATGACTTCCGGCTGAATCTCTGTTCGTCGGGACGGATGGTGATCCCGCCGCCTTGGGCCTCCAGGGCCTGCAACCAGTCGGGGTGATAGTCCTGGAAATCAAAGTGCTCGTTCACCCAGGCCTCCGAATCGAACTCCTTGCGCATGGGCGGTGGGCCGTCCCACTCGGTCAGGATGAACTTCTCCATGTCCGGACTGCCGTCGAAAAACAGGCCGTACATCTCGTGGATGTCGCGCTCGAAAAAGGCGGCCGGCTGGTACAGGTCGTAAACCGACAGGTAGGTCGCGCGTTCGCGCGGGATGCGGATATGCGCCGAAACCAGGGTCGACAACTCGTAAGACCACACGTGGTAGACCAGCTCGAACTCGCCTTGTTCCAACCAGTCGACACAGCTGATGGCCGACAGATGGACGAAGCCGGCCCGGCCCTTGAGCAGTTCCAGCAAAGCCGGCAGCGCGTCCGCGGCCAGATCGACCCGGGTGCGGCGCGGCGCCGTCTGGCGCACGCGCACGTCGTTGAGTCCGTCGAAGATCTCGTGCAGGTGCCGCACCGGCAGTTGGTTGTGAATCATGCCTTCACCTTTTCGGCACCCAGGCCCAGGCGCATTTCCAGGGCTTCGAGCGGTCGCTGGTGCTGCTCCAGCAGCGCCGTGTGCTGCCCCAGGGTCTGCGGGCCGAACAGGCCATAGTGCCGGGCCTCGCCAATCACGTCGGTGGGCGTCTGCCAAGTCTCACCGAACAAGCGCTGTTGGTTGCCAAGGTAGTAGTCGTAACGCCGGTAGTAGTCCTCCCAGCTGTTGGCCTCGCCCTTGCGGATCTTTTCCATCAGCTCACGCAGCCCCTCGATCACGGCCTCGGGCCGCGGCATGCAGCCGGCGATGTACATATCGACCGGCATGTAGTCGTTGAGCTTCTTCGCGGTCGCGTAGCTCTGCCAATACATGCCGCCGTTCACCGTGCAGGAACAGATGCCGATCACGTATTTCGGCGAGCCCATCTGCTCGTAGGTCAGCATGACGCGCTTGAGCGTCTTCACCGATACATAGCCGGTGATAAGCAGGATGTCGGCCTGGCGCGGCGACACCATGGGTTGGATGCCCAGCCGCTCCATGTCGAAACGCGAGGTCATGGCCGGTGGCAGCTCGATCGCGCCGCAGCCGGTGCAATAGTGCAACAGGAACAACGAGCGCGACTGGGCGAAACGCACCAGCTCGTCGAACACGTTGGCCAGGGGGTTGCTGCGCTTGCGCCCTTTGCCGGCGTCCGGCGCGGCCTCGGCCACGATGGGGATGTTGTCGATGGAACTCATGCGCTCACCTCAATTCATCACGAAGGCGAGGCCCAGGAGCCCCACCATGACCGGCCACTTCCACATCATGCGCACCAGATCCTCGGTACGATAACGCGGATAAAGGAATGCCATCGACATGGGGATAAAGACCACGAAGAAGGCCTTCAGCAGGAAGAACAACCAGTTCTCGCCGCCACCCAGGAACAGGGTCACGTACAGTACCGCGGCCGTGTACAGCTGGAAGCATTGCATCACGAACAGGCCGCCGAGGAACTTACCACCCATCTCGACCATGGGACCGGTCGCGATCTCGGCCGGCGCGATATAGATCTCGAACGGCTGCTTGCCGAGCATGCCCTGCAACGCGAACAGACCGGCCAGGGCCAGCAAGGGCATCTGTACGGCGCCCCAGGCGGCCGGCCCGCCGGCCTGCTGTTGCGCGACGATGTCGACCAGGTTGGTCGTGCCGAAATGCCAGGCAACGCCGAACACGATGATCACGAACGGGACGTCGTAGGCCAACATCGCGGTGAGGGCACGCGCGATCCCGATCGAGCCATTGGGGTTGGCGCACTGCCCCACCCCCAGCGCCAGCCCCAGTGACGGGATCATCATCAGGTACACCAGGGTGATCAGCCCGCCCTGCTCGGCGATGCCGTTCATCCCCGGCACCGGCAGCAGGGTCTCGGCCGCGACATAGCCGCCGACCGCCATGACGATCCCTATGTCGTGCAGCAGGCCATGCGACACCTGGGTGCGTTTGCCGTGTAGTTTGATGATGTCGTACAGCGGCTGCAGCAGCGGCGGGCCGATGCGGCGCTGCAGCCGGGCACCGATCTTGCGCATCATCAACACCATGAACAGCCCGACCACGAATGCCACCAGCGGCATCAGGACCAGTTCGATCAGCAGTTCAGTCCAATGCATCAGAACACCACCCAGGCCATGGTCAAAGTCGCCGCCACCAGCACCCACAGGGCCGGTTGGCGCTGCCGGTAAAAGCCTTGCATCGCCATCCCGACGGTATCCACCGTCGACCCGATGGCGGCTTCAAACCATTGGAAGCTGCCGCGATACAAGGGGCGGATCAGGTGCATCAGGCCGGCATAGAAGTTGTCGCTGTACTGGTAGCGCACGTCGGCCGTCAGGAAGTGACCGCCGGCATAGTTATCGAGCTGATGCACCCGGCGGGTCGGACAGGCACCGTAGAACAGCACCGCACCGACCCCGAAGCCGGCGAACAGCACGCCGCTCACCCACAGCATGTCCAGGCCACCCCTGGCCGACTCGACCCCGCCGAGCGTGAACGCCAGCACCGGCAGACCCAGTGCCTGCTGCGCCGCCGCCACGTACTCCAGCACCAGCCCGGGCATGACCCCCGTCAGAAACACCAGGGCGCACAGGATCAGCATGGGCAGGGTCATGCTCCACGGCGCCTCGGCGACCTGGTTGTGCTCCAGCCGCAACTGGCCGAGGAAGATGTTGTGGATCAGCTTGTAGACGCTGAGGATGGTGCCCAGGGTGCCGATGATCGCCGCCAGGAACAGCAGCGGCATCCCCTCGTTGACCAATGCCTGGTACACCATCCACTTGGAGACGAAGCCGTTCATCGGCGGCAGACCCGCCAGCCCGATGATGCCCACCAGCAGGGCCATGAACGACAGGGGCATGCGGGTAACCAGGCCGCCCAGCTGGTTCAGGTCCGCCGTGCCGGTACGGTACATGACGGCGAACACGGCCATCAGCAACACCGCCTGGTTGGTCGCGTAGTTGAATACGTGCAACAAGCCGCCGGCCGACCCCAGTCCATCACCCAGCAGCAGGCCCATCAGCATGTAGCCGCCCTGCCCGATGCCGTGCCAGGCGAGCAGCATGCGCGCATCGTTCTGGCGCAACGCGGTGTAGGTGGGCAGCACGATGGTGAACGCCGCAATCCAAAGCCACAGGTCGCGCGCGTCGAACACCCCCGGCCAGATCTGCAAGGCCGCAATATTGGCCACGCCGATCAGCTTCACCAACACCACGGCGATGGCGTACAGGCCCATGCGGGCGGAGATGGCACCCAGGAAGGCACTCGCCGGCCCGGGGCTGAGGGCGTAGGCGGGCGCCTGCCACAGATGGAAGGGCAGCAGGCCCATCTTCACCGCGAACCCGCCGCCGAACAGCAACACCAGGGTCCACAGCTGAGCGCCGGACAAGCCGGGCAGCGCCGCCACCAGGTCGACCGGCTGTAACGAACCCGCCCAGGCATAGACCAGGGCCAGGCCGCCGAGCACGGCCATGCCACCACCCATCGCGTAAGTGATGTAGCGGATGCCCGCAGCGACCGATGCCTTGCCCCCGAGCACCATCAACAGCAGCCCGGCCCAACTCACCAGCTCCCAGCCGATAAACAGCGACAGCAGGTCAGCCGAGGAAAGCAGCAGCAACATCGAAAGCACGTTCAGCGCCAAGGCGCTGTGCAGCAAGCGCGGGCTGCCGCCGGCGGCGCGGAACTGTTCGCCCCAGCCACCGGCGGCATACCAGGCACTGAGCGCCGCCGCCCCCAGGGTAATCAGGGCAAAGAACCAGCCCGCGGCGTCCAACTGCCAGGCGACGGGCTGGCCCAGCAGCGCGAAGCCGACGCCGCTGGGGCTCGAACCGCCGTAATCCAGCAACAACAGGACCCCGAGTTGCGCCAGGTACAGCGGCACGGCCAGCCAGCCGCCGGCCCGGGTACCGCCGAGCGCCACCATCAAGACTGCGGTGACCGCGGCCAGGGCAAGCAGCAGATCCAGGGACGCCATCATTGTGCTCCTCCACGCTGTCCGGCCACCGTGGCCACGTAACCGGACACATCCGCCGCCTCACGCGACAGCCTGGAAAGGCCGTCCCATACCGGCACCAGTGCCACCACCGTGGCAAGCAACACCCCGCCGAGCGCCGCCGCGCTGGCCAGATCCAGGCTGCCGGGGCTTTGCACGGCCGGTTTGGCGGGCTCCCGCGCGTACAGCCGCGCCGCCGTACGGAACAGGTAATTGGCCTCTACGACGGTGCTGACCAGGATCACCGCGATCCCCAACAGCTGCAGACCGCTGCCCCCACCCGCCAGGCCGCTGAGCACCAGGAACTTGGCCCAGAAGCCGGGCAACGGCGGCACCCCCACCAGCGACAGCGAAAACAGGACGAACAACAGCGCCGCCAGCGGGGAAACCCGGGCTGCGCCGTCGAGCGCCGCGAGGCTGCCGCCCCAGCGTTCGGCGATCAGGAACAGCGCCGGCTTGACCACCAGGTGATGCAGGGCGACCGCCAGGCCGGCCAGCACGCCCGCCTCGCCCGAGATCGAGAAGGCGATGAAGACTATGCCCATCTGGCCGATCGAAGACCAGGCCAGCATCCGCGCCAGGTCGCGGGCGCGCCAGGCGGCGAATTCGCCGCTGATCACCCCCAGCATGCCCAGGACCAGCATGGCCTGGCGGGCCTCTTCCTGCGGAAACATCAGCACCAGCACGCGCAGCAAGACCAGCACGGCGAGCTTGGACACCAGCCCCGCCAACAGCCCGGCGACGCGGCGCGACGCCGCCCCATAGACCTCGGGCACCCAGGCGTTGACCGGGAAGATTTCCGCCTTGACCCCCAGCCCGATCAACAGGCACAGGAACGCGGCCAGTCCCACCGGGTTGAACAGTTCGACGCTGAGCACCGCGAGATGCGCCAGGTTGAGTGTGCCGGTGGTGAAATAGATCAGGGCGATGCCCACCAGCGCGAGCACCGAGCCCAGCGCGCTCACCATGAGGTAACGGAAGGCCGCGGCGAAGCCGGCCGGCGTGCGCCGATCCGCTGCCAGACCATAGGAGGCGACCGCGGTCAACTCGTAAAACACGTAGAGGTTGAACAGGTCGCCCGACAAGGCGAGTCCGCCGCACGCGGCCGCCAACAACAGAGTCAGGCTCTGGCGCCGCCCCCCACCCTCATCCGCATTGGCCCAGGGCCACAACAGCAGGGTCATGACCGGGACCGCGAGGGCGAACAGCAGCGCCAGCCCGTCGATATAGAACACGATGCCGAGCGGCGGCCGGAAGCCACCGATGGCCACGCTGACCGGGGTCGCATCGTAGGCCAACCAGGCGTCGAGCACGATCCAGGCCACCGCCACCAGAGTCAGGGGGCCGAGCAACTGGCCGCCCAGGCGCCACAGGCGCGTCAACAGCGGCAGGAGGAAGGCGGCCAGCAACGGCAGCGCCACCACCAGGACGATCTGGCTCATCGGGTGACCTCCAGCGGTTTTGCGTCGGGCGGCGGCAAGGGTCTGCCGCCAGCAGGCTCCTCCCGGCTGGTGGCCGGAGCCACACCGGCGGCGGCCGACAGATCCTGCTCGAGGCGCTCGCGCACCAGGCGCAGATCCAGAGTGCCGTATGCCTCGCGCACCCGAATCACCAGGCTCAGCGCCAAGGCCTGCACGCCCACGCCGATGACGATGGCCGTGAGCACCATGGCCTGGGGCACCGGATCGACCATGGGCAGGTTGTCCGGCATGCCCGGGGTAAGAATCGGCGCCACCGCACCCCATCGGAAGCCGGCCAGTACCAACAGCAAGTTGGCCCCCGCCTCGGCTATGGCCAGCGCGAGGAGCATGCGAAACAGGTGATTGGACAGCACCAGGCCGGCGATACCTATCACCACCAGGCCGACGGCGCCGGCAAACAGGATCTGACCCATCGGATCCATCATGCGGACTCCTCCCCCGCCGCCTCGGGACCGGGCTCGGCGAGGCGCGCCAGCAGGCCCGCCAATTCCGCCCCCACCTTCAGGCCCACCGCCAGGTACAGCAACGGCAGGGTGCCCGCCGACACCAGGCTGCCCAGCTCGCCGCGCGCCAGCAGCGGCTGCAGAAACTCGCCGCCGCGATACAGGGCCAAGATGCCGATCCCGATGAAGGCGGCCCCGGCCAGTCCTTCCACCAGGCTCAACCAGCCGTGATCCAGCACCGCGGTCGGGCGCGCCAGTACCGGCAGGAAAAACGCCGTCGCCAGTATGACCCCGCCCTGGAAACCGCCGCCCGGCGTCAGGTGGCCGTGCAGCACGATGTACAGGCCCACCACCAGCAGCAAGGGGAACAACAGGTCGGCGCCGGCGCGCAGGATGAAGCCGGCCTGGTGACCGGGCCGTGCGCTGCGCTGCCGCCCGAGCACGAAGCCGCCGGCGGTGGCCGCAGCAAACAGGATGGAGAGTTCGCCCAGGGTGTCTATGCCGCGATAGCCGAGCACCACCGCGGTCACGATATTGGCCGCGCCGACCTCAGCGGGCGCCACCTGCTGGATCGCCTGGCCGATGAGCATGGGCGGCGCGCCGAAGTTGAACGCGCCGGTCAGTATCAGCAGCAGAAACGCCAGCCCGGCGATGAACAAGGCGGAAGCGAAGTTACGCATCCTCGCCTCCCCGTGCCGTACCCTGGGCCTGGGGGTTGTCCAGCCGCCACAGGCCGAGGCGATTCAGGCCCAGCGCCAGGATCAGGCTACTCAGGCCCGCGCCCACCGCCGCCTCGGTCATGGCCACATCGGGCGCCTGCAGCAGGACGAACAGCAGCGCCACGCCCAGCGACACCACCGAAGCGGCCGCGGTCGCCGCCAGCATATTCTCCAACAACAGCACCGCCACGGCCGCCACCAACATCAAGATCACCGTACCCAAAGCCAGCCAGATCATGTCAAGTCTCCGAACCTTCGACGCCGCCGCGCGCCTGCTCCGCCCGCCACGGCCGCACCCCGGCACGGAACAAGGCCCGTGCGATCGTCGATGAACCCACCGGGTTGGTGAGCAGGATGAACAGCGCGATGATGAGCAACTTGGGCCACCACTCGGGATGACGAAACCCGACCCCCAGCAACAGCGCCAGGGAACCGAGGGTCACCGCCTTGGTGCCGGCCTGGATGCGGTTATAGACATCCGGCATACGCAGCAGACCGAGCGCGCCAAGCAAGCAAAAGGCGCCGCCCAGGATCAGGAACAGGTCACCGAGCAGTTTCACTGGCTGGTCCCTCCTTCGATCGCCCGTGCCAGGGCCACGACGCCGACAAAGGCCAGCACGCCGTAGATCAAGGCCACATCCAGATACAAGGCGCTGTCCAGCAACAAGGCCAGCAGTACTATGCCGGCGGTCGCGATCACCGAGAGGGTGTCCGCGGCCACGATGCGATCCGGCGCATAGGGTCCGATCCACAGCCGGACCAGGGCCAACAGCACGCCCAAGCCGAGCAGTCCGACGACCACAGCTTCCACAGTGTCGATAGTCAAAGCAGGAAACCCTTCAGATGACGTTCAAAATCGGCCGCGATGACACGCGTATGGCCCTCGAGGTCGCTGCCCGGCGGGCAGTCGATCCAGTGCACCAGCAACTGGTCGCCGTCGACATCGACGGTCAGGGTGCCTGGGGTCAGGGTGATGCTGTTGGCCAGCACCAGGCGCCCGAGATCCGAAGCCAGCGCGGTGCGCACCCGGACCACGGCCGGGCGCAACGGCAACCCGGGCGAGAGCACCCGCCGCGCCATGTCCAGGTTGGCGCGCAGCAGGGCGAGGAAAAACACCAGCAGGTAACGCAGCAAGGCGAGCGGCGCCCCCACCGACAGCCGGATGCCACCCAGCACCGGCGGTCGATCCGCCGCCAGCAGCGCCGCGACCGCAGCGACCAGCAGCCCGGTCACCAGCTCGGCCGGCGCCGTACTGGCGGTCAAACCCAACCACAGCACCAAGGCCAGCACGAAGACCAGGACCAGATGGCGAAGCCGCATACCTTTCGTCGATTCCAGTTGCATCAATGTAGTGCCCTATCACCCGTGAGCCGCACCGAATTTAAGCAAGTCAAAGCGCGGAAAACATGACATCCCTTGGTCATCACCCGAGCCGCCACTGATCCGGATCAACTGCGGCGCGAATTGTATTCGGCCGGCACACAGTTCCAGCGGCCGGCGCACCCCAGGCCCGAGGGAATGACGGCATTTCGGCGGGTTCGACCGCGAATCACCCTAAATGGCAATGCAAGAACCGTGACCGATTTGCCTGCCGTACGGTGCCTGGTCAAGGTGCCGAACCCGACCGTCACCGCAGCGCCGCGCCAGGACCCCGGCAACAGGGCGCCACGATACAGCATTGACGGGATCGCGTGGCGACAGGCTGGTCGGGTCCGATAGCGGGCGGATGCGGCAGTACTTGAGCGCGTGCTTTAGTCGGCCACGACCGCGCCCTGTGCCTGCGCCTGTGCGACATGCTGTCGCGCCAGCAACAGGTAGACGGCCGGCACCACGTACAGGGTAAACAGGGTGCCTATGCCCAGTCCGGCGGCAATCACCAGGCCGATGTCGAAGCGGCTGACCGCACCCGGGCCGCTGGCAGTCAGCAGCGGCACCATCGCCACCACCATGGCGACCGTGGTCATCAGGATCGGCCGCAGGCGGATGGTGGCGGCGCGCTCCACCGCGGCACGGCGGTCCAGGCCGGCGCGGAGCTGCTGCTGGTTGGCGAATTCCACGATCAGGATGCCGTTCTTCGCCACCAGACCGATCAGGGTGATCATCCCAACCTGGGTGTAGATATTCAGGGTCGCGAAGCCCAGGGTCAGGAAGACCATGGCGCCGGCGATCGACAGCGGCACCGACACCAGGATGATGAACGGATCGCGCCAGCTCTCGAACTGCGCCGCCAGCACCAGATAGATCACCACCAGCGACATGAAGAAGGTCAATACCAGGGCGCTGCCCTGCTGCGCGTACTGGCGCGACTCGCCGACATAGTCCCAGCGGACGTTGGGGGGCAGGACTTCGCGCGCCTGTTCCTCCAGGTACTTCAGGGCGTCACCCAGGGGCACCCCGGGCGTCAGGATGCCCTCCACGATGATGGAGTTGAGCTGCTGGAACTGGGTGCGCTGGCTGGGTTCGACCGTGTGCTCCAGGCGCACCAGGTTGCCCAGGGGCACCAGCTCGCCCCCACCCGAGCGCACGTAATAGTCGTTGAGCAGTTCCGGGGACAGCCGGTCGGCACGGCCCACCTGCGGGATGACCTTGTAGCTGCGTTCCGCCAGGCTGAAGCGATTGACGAAACCGTCGCCCAGCAGCACCGCCAGGCTGCGGCCGATCTCGCGCATGTCCACGCCCAGGGCCCCGGCGCGATCGCGGTCGATCGCCACCGTGGTGCGCGGTCGCGCGATGTCGATGCTCTTGCGCAGGAACAGGAACTGGCCGCTGCCCATGCCGCGGCCGATGAGCTGCCCGGCCAGGCCGTCGAGCTCGGTGTAGTCGGCGTCAGACACCAGCACGAACTGGAACGGCAGGCCGCGGCCGGCGCCCGGCAGGCTGGGTCGCGGGAAGGCCGCGAGTTCGAACCCGGCCACCCCCTGCAGCTTGCCCTGCAGCTCGGGCTGCACCTGCATCTGGGAGCGTTCGCGCTGCGCCCGCGGCGGCATCTTGAAGCCACCGAAGGTGACCGAGGGATCACCCTGGAAGCCGATCAGCACGAAGCTCTCGTGATACTCGGGAATGGTCTCGAAGATATCCAGCACCTCGCGGGCGTAGCGCTGGTTGTACTCGGTGGTCGCGGTCTGCGGCGCCACGCCACGGAAGAACAGGATGCTCTGGTCCTCGGTCGGAGCGAGCTCCTTCTGGGTCATGTTGAACATGAAATAGATGCTCGCCAGCACCACCGTCCCGAACACCACGGTGATCCAGGGCGTATCCAGGGTCGCGTGCAGGGTGCGGCGGTAACGTTCGGACAACCAGCGGAAAAAACCCTCGACGCCGCGTTCGAAGCGCCCCGGCTGACCCCCGGCCTTGAGCACCTTGGAACTGAGCATGGGCGAAAGGGTGAGCGCCACCACGCCCGACACCAGCACCGCCCCGGCCAGGGAGAAAGCGAACTCGGTGAACAGCGAACCGACCAGGCCGCCCATGAAACCGATCGGGGCATACACGGCGACCAGCGTGGTGGTCATGGCGATGATCGGCAGGCCCAGCTCGCGCGCCCCGAGCACGGCCGCATCCAGTTTCGACTGACCCTCCTCGATGTGGCGGTGCACGTTCTCGACCACCACGATGGCATCGTCCACGACCAGGCCGATGGCCAGCACCATGGCGAGCAGGGTCAGCAGGTTGATCGAAAACCCCATGAGCAGCATCAGGAAGGCGCCGCCGATCAGCGACAGCGGCACCGCCACCGCCGGCACCAGCGCCGCGCGCAGCGAGCCCAGCGACAGGTAGATCACCAGCAGCACGATCAGCACCGCCTCGGCGAGGGTCTTGAACACCTCGTCGATCGACTCGCTGATGAACACGCTGGCGTCGTAGGGAATATGCGCCTGCAGATCCTGCGGGAATTGCGCCCGTAGCTCGGGCAGCAGCTCGTGCACCCGCGCAGCCACCTGCAGCGGGTTCTGTCCCGGCGCCTGCTCGATGGCGATGAAGATCGCCGGTATGCCCTTGTACATGGTCGTGGTGTCGTAGTCTTCGGCACCCAGTTCGACCTCGGCAATGTCCTGCAACCGCACCAGGACCTCACCACGCGTCGCCACCACCAGCTTGCGGAAGTCCTCGACGTTGCTCACGTCGGTCGTGGCCGAGAGGTCGACTGCCACGAAATGCCCCTTGGCCTTGCCGACGCCGGACAGAAAGTTGTTGCGCTGCAGGACATCCTCGACCTCGGTGGCGCTCACCCCCAGCGCCGCCATGCGCGCCGGGTCCAGCCAGATCCGCATCGCGAAGGTCTTGTTGCCGATCGGTTGGGCCTTGGCGACCCCGGTCAGCGCCTGCAATTGCGGCTGCACCACCCGCGCCAGGTAATCGGTGATCTGCGACAGGCTCATTTCACGGCTGTAGAAGGCCATGTACATGAGCGCCGTGGCATCGCCGGTGGTGGCGTCTATCACCGGGTCCTCCGCTTCCTCCGGCAGCACGTTGCGCTGGCTCGCCACCTTGGCCTGGATCTCGGCCACGGCCGCCTTGGGGTCGTAATTCAGGCGCATGTGCGCCTCGATGCTGGAGCGACCCTGGACGCTGGTGGCGGTCAGATAGTCGATGCCGTCCGCCTCGGCGATCGCCTGCTGCAACGGTGTGGTCACGAAGCCCTTGACCAGGGCGCCGTCCGCGCCCGGGTAAGTGGTGGTGACCGTGACCACGGTGTCACTGGTCTCGGGATACTGGCGCACTTCCATTGCGAACAAGGCCCGCAAGCCGACCACCAACAGCAACAGGCTGACCACGCTGGCCAGCACCGGCCTATGGATGAACAGGTCGGTGAATTTCATGGCCCCAGCTCCCCACCGACCGGCAGGTTGGTATTGTCGATCTGGATCGCCTGGCCGCTGCGCAGCTTGACCTGCCCGGCCAGCACCACGCGCTCGCCGGGTTCGAGGCCGGTAACCACCTCGACCTCTTCGCCCTGCACCGCGCCGGTGGTCACCTGGCGGCGCTGCGCGGTCAGTTTGCCGTCCTGTTCTTCCACCACGAACACCGCGTCGCCGTAAGTGTTGTAGGTCACGGCCACGCGCGGGATGGTGGTGACCGCGGGGCGCGGCGGCAACAGCACGGCGGTCTCGACAAACATGCCGGGACGCAATTGCAACTGGGGATTCGCCAGGGTGGCGCGCACCCGCACCGTGCGCGTCGCCACGTCGATACCGGGGTTGATCGCGCTTACCTCACCGGTGAAGCCGACACCTGGTACCGCCGTGGCCCGCACCTCCAGCGGCTGGCCCACGGCAATGTCGCGCAGGTGGCGCTCCGGCAGGGAGAAGTCCACATACAGGGGATCGAGCGACTGCAGCGAGACGATGGGCGCACCCGGCGCCAGGTACTCGCCCAGGTCCACCGCGCGGATGCCCAGCTGGCCGGCGAACGGCGCGGTCACGCGCTTTTTCTGGATCACCGCCCGCTTGGTGGCGACCTGGGCCTCGGCGCTGTCCAGCTGCGCCTTGGCCTCGTCGACGTCAGCCTGCGACACCGAGCGATCCGTCACCAGCTTGGCCAGGCGCCGATACTTGATCACCGCCAGGTCGCGCTCCGCGAGGAAACCACGCAGTTCCGCCTGGTCGACGTCGTCATCGAGCCGTAGCAGCAGGTCGCCCCGCACCACCGGCTGCCCGGAGGTGAACAGAATCTCTCGCACGATGCCGACCACCTCGCTCGTGATCTCCACGCCCTGCGTTGCGACCAGGGTACCGATCGCGCGCAGCTGGGGTTGCAGGTCGCGCTGACCCACCGTGGTGACTGCGACCGTGGCGGGTGGCGGCGCCTGTCGCTGCGCCGCGGCCAGCTTCGCCTGCTGCAACTTCCAACCGAAGATCGCGCCGAACACCACACCGAGCAACAGCAGGACCACAACCAAGCGCTTGAACATGCCACGAACCTCAAGGTGAGCCGCGAGCGCGCCTGACCGCCGCGCCTCCCGACTGCGGAAATATCGGCGAAAGCATAGTATCTTTCCCGAAAGATATATACCCGCACAAAGCCAGGAGATCCAAGTGACGCGCCGCAGCAGCACCGTTTTGCAATTGCTCGACAGCCTGCAGCGGGAATGGCCGACGGCCGCGGCTCAGATCCAACCGGCGGTGCTGTTGCTGTACCGGGCGCGCGACCTGCTGTTCGACGATCTGACCGAGACCCTAGCGCCGGCCGGACTGCGGCCCGCCGATCTGGACGTGCTGGTGGCCTTGCGCACCCGGCCCGCGCCGCGCCAGCTGACCCCAACCGAGTTGTATCGCTCGCTATTGCTCAGTTCCGGCGGCTTGACCAAGATCCTGCACCGGTTGGCGGCGCGCGGCCTGATAGATCGCCCGGCGCACCCGGCGGACGGGCGCAGCCAGCTGGTCCGGATCACGGCCGCAGGTGAACAGCTCCTCGACAGTCTGATGGGCCGGATCGTCGCCCACGAAGAGCGCTTCCTGGCGACCCTGGACCCGGCCGAACGTGCCCAACTGACCCAGTTGCTGGGCCGGTTGGTCGGCGGCAGCTGAGCGCAGCGACAACCCCAGTCGCGGCGGCGGCGGGCTACGCTCCCCCCCTGCGACCGACGGCCTGTTAATATGATGCCCGCTGCGTCTGGTAGCCCGCAGTTTCGGCAGCCCACCCCCAGGAACCTTACGCCATGGCCTCCGCACTCTGGCAGCGCAGCACACCACCCCCGGGGCGAAAGCCCCGCAGCCAAGCCCCGGCCTGGCTGCGGCGGATCGCTCTGGCGCCGCTGTGGGTGCTGCAGATCTTCCATCTGACCAAGTCCTTCGCCGACAACCCGATCCTTGGCAGCCGCACCCTGAATCGGCTCGGCCTGCACGTCGCCCGCGTCGTGCTGGCGCACCTGATCACCCGGCTGCGCGCGCTGTGCCTGCTGCCGCTGTTGCCGCGCGCGGACCGCCGCGCGTTCCGCACCCAGGGCTATATCGTCAAGTGCGACTTCCTCCCGCCCGCGGCCTATCAGGCCCTCGCCGCCGAGATCCGGCAATTCGAGGGTGCCGAGGCACGGGAGTGCATTCAGGGCGATACCGTGACCCGGCGCACACCGCTGGACCCGGCGACCCTGCAAACCTTGCCGGCCTGCCGGGCCCTGGTGCAGGATCACCGCCCTTATCGGCGGTTGCTGCAGTGGACCGCCACCAAGTTCCGGTTGCCCTTCATGTTCGTCGAACAGGTCTTCAACGGCCGCCAGACGGGCGCCGGCGAGGACCCGCAAAAGCACCTGCACGCCGACACCTTTCACCCCACCATGAAGAGCTGGCTGTTTCTCGAAGACGTCCCCGCCACTAACGGACCTTTCACCTACATCCCCGGTTCGCAACGGCTGACCCTGCGGCGCCTCCAATGGGAATACCAGCTGAGCCTGGCCGCCGGCCAGTTGGCGGACGGCTATTCGCGCAAGGGCTCGCCGCGCCTGTCGGCACCGGACCTCGATGCCCTGGGCCTGCCGCAGCCGGTGCGGTTCACGGTACCGGGCAACACCCTGGTGATCGCCAACACCTTCGGCTTTCACGCCCGCGGCCCCGCCATGCCCGGCACCACCCGGCTGGCGCTCTATGCCGACAGCCGCACCAATCCCTTCAACCCCCTGCCCGGGGTCAACCTGCCCTGGATCACCGCCCTGCAGTACCGCTTGTTGCGCCGCCACCGGCAACGCCTGGACCGCCGCGCGGCGCAGCATGGCGAGCGTTCCAGCTGGCACCTGGTGCGGGACACGAGGCCGCCGGCCTGATGGCACTGCCCCGCCGCAGCTCCCGCCCGGCCGCTCGCCCAGGGCGCGCATGAACCGGCCGCGCACTGCCATCACCTTCTCGCGCGGTATCCGGCGTATCCCGCACCTGAGTTCCATCCTGAACGTCGCCCGGGTGCACTGGCGGCCGCCGCAGCTCGGCTGGACCCTGTCCGCCACCGCGGCCTGCGTGGTCGGCTGGGGCGGCAAGGCCAACACCGCCGCGGCCCGCGCCCATGCCCAGCGCCGCCGGCTCCCCTACCTGACCCTGGAAGACGGCTTCCTGCGTTCGCTCGACCTGGGGGTACGCGGCAGCCGGCCCTACAGCCTGGTGGTGGACGACCTCGGCATCTACTACGACGCGACCCGCCCGTCGCGGCTGGAACAGCTGCTCAACGGCGCGGCCGACACCCCCCTGCCCATTGACCCCGATACCAGTCGCTGCGCCGCCGCCCTGGAGGACCCGCAACTGCTGGCGCGCGCCCGCGACTGCATCGCGGCCATCACCCGGGCGCGGCTGTCCAAGTACAACGCCGCGCCCGAGTGGCAGCTGCCCGCCACGGCCGGCAAACGGGTCCTGGTGGTCGACCAGACGGCCGGCGACCTGTCCATTGCCGGCGGGCTGGCCGATGGGTCGAGCTTTCGCCGCATGCTGGCCGCGGCCCGCAGCGAGAACCCGGGCGCCGAGATCCTGATCAAGGTCCATCCGGAGGTGGTAGCAGGTAAAAAGCGCGGCCACTTCCTGCCCGCCGACCTCACCGAGCGCACCCGGCTGCTGGCGCGCGACCTCAACCCCATCCACCTGCTCGAACAGGTCGACCGGGTGTACGTGGTCAGCTCCCAGATGGGCATGGAGGCCCTGCTGCTGGGCAAGCCGGTCACCTGCTTTGGCGCGCCCTTCTACGCCGGCTGGGGCCTGACCGACGACCGGGTGGCGCTGCCACAGCGGCAGCGGCAGCGCAGCCTCGAAGCCCTGTTCGCCGCCGCCTACCTGCTGTACGCCCGCTACCTCGACCCCGACACCGGCGCCCCCTGTGCCGCAGAACGGGTGATCGAACACCTGGCGCTGCAGCGGCACTGGTTTGCGCACAACCGCGGCCACTTTTTCGGTTGCGGCATCGCCTGGTGGAAACGCGCCTACGTGCGCCGCTACCTCGCCTCGCCCTGGAACCGGGTGCAATTCGTGGAACGCGCCGGCGCCATCCCCGCGGGGCTGGATCCGGCCCAGACCCGGGTGCTGGTCTGGGGCACGCGTGACACCGCCCGACTGCGGCGTCGCGCCGCCGCCTGCGGCTACCCCGTGTGGCGCATGGAGGACGGCTTCCTGCGCTCGGCGGGGCTGGGCACCGACCTCACCGCCCCGGCCTCGCAGGTCATCGACCGGCGCGGCATCTACTTCGATCCGGCCGCCCCCAGCGACCTCGAAGCCCTGTTGCAGGAAGCCGAGTTCAGCCCGACCGACCTCACCCGCGCGACCGCGCTGCGCCAGGCCCTGATCTCGGCGCGGCTGAGCAAGTACAACGTCGGCGACCGCCGCCCGCGGCTGGAGCTGAGCGCGGCCGGCGGCCGGACCGTGATCCTGGTCCCCGGCCAGGTGGAGCAGGACGCCTCGATCCGCCTCGGCTCGCCCGAGATCCGCAGCAACGCCCAGCTGCTGGCCGCGGTGCGGCAGGAACACCCCGACGCCTACATCCTGTACAAGCCGCATCCGGACGTGCTCAGCGGCAACCGCCGGCGGGACACCCGGCCACCCGACCCGGCGCACTTCGATCGGCTGGTGGCCGATCTCGGCATAGTGCCCTGCCTGGAGGCGGCGCAGGCGGTGCACACCATGACCTCGCTGGTCGGGTTCGAGGCGCTGCTGCGCGGCCTGCCGGTACACACCTATGGCCAGCCCTTCTATGCCGGCTGGGGCCTGACGCAGGATCGGCTGCCGCTGCCGCGACGCACCCGGCGGCTCAGCCTCGATCAGCTGGTGGCCGGGGTACTGCTGCTGTACCCCCGTTACCTCAACCCGGCGACGGGCGAGTTCACCAGCCCCGAGATGATCGTGGAGCTGCTGGGCCGGGCGCTCGCCACCCGGGCACAGCGCTTGGCGCCCTGGGCCGGGCTGCAGCGGCCCTGGCGCACCGGTCGGGCGTTCGTCGGCGGCGTCTCGGGCGAACTCTTCGCCGCCTGGCAAACGCCCGTCAGGTCGCGCCATCCCTGGGGCCGGCAGGACCCGGCATGACGCGGCACTTCCTGTTCCTGCAGGGCGTGGCCAGTCCCTTTTTCCCGCGCCTGGCGGACCGGCTGCGCCGCGCCGGTCAGCGGGTCACGCGGATCAACTTCTGCGCCGGCGACGCCCTGTACTGGGGCCTGCGGGGCGCCATTGCCTATCGCGGCACCCTGGCACAACTGCCGGATTTCCTCACCGACTGCTTTACCGCGCACGCTTTTACCGACCTGGTGCTGTTCGGCAGCCGGCGGCCGATCCACCTGCCGGCGATCCGCATCGCCCGCGAGCGCGGCGTCCGGGTACACGTGTTCGAAGAAGGCTACGTCCGGCCCAACTGGCTGACCCTGGAGCGCGGCGGCGTCAACGGCGATTCGCCGTTGCCGCGCGACCCCGACTGGTACCTGGCGGTCGACCCGTTGCTGCCGCGCTACGGCGACGGTCGGCCGGTCCCCACCAGCCTGCCGGTACGCGCCGCGCACGATATCGGCTATCACGCCGCGGGCGTGTTCAACCCGGTGTTCTACCGCGGTTACCGCACCCACCGCCCCGAACCCGCGCCGGTGGAGTACGCCGGCTGGGCGAGGCGCTTCGGCGCCTGGCAGCTGCGCCGGCAGAAGCGCCGCGACGCAGAACGCATCGCGCAGCTGCTCGCCGACGGCGCGCCCTATTACCTGCTGCCGCTGCAGCTCAATGGCGACACCCAGATCACGCTGCATTCCAGCTACGGCGGCATGCCCCAGTTGCTCGACACCGTGCTCCGCTCCTTCGCCCGGGACGCCGCACCGGACACCCGGCTGGTGATCAAGAACCACCCGCTGGATACCGGCCTGGTCGACTATCCCGCCCAGATCGCCCGCCTCAGCCAGGAACTGGAGCTGGGCCAACGCGTGCTCTACCTGGAGACCGGGCACCTGCCGACCCTGCTGCAGCGGACCCTGGGCGTGGTGACCGTGAACAGCACCGTCGGCCTGTCCGCGCTCCTGCACCAGTGCCCGACCGTGGCGCTGGGCACGGCCATCTACGACCTGCCCGGCCTGACCTTCCAGGGCGGTCTTCACGCCTTCTGGGAAGAGCGCGCCCCGCCCGACCCCCGGCTGCTGCAGGCCTTCCGCAATACCGTGGTCCACACCACCCAGGTGAACGGCGATTTCTACACCGCCGTGGGCATCCGCATGGCCCTGGCGGGCTGCGAGCGCCTGCTCGCGGTCGAATCGCCGCTGGAAACGCTGTTGGCGGCCTACCCGCCGCTGCAGGCCGCCGGGTGACCTACCGGGACGCACCGCGCAGCGTGCTGATCACCGGCGCCAGCGGCGGCATCGGCGGCGCGCTGGCGCTGGAATACGCCGCCCCGGGCTGCACCCTGATCCTGCACGGACGCGACCCGGCCGCGCTGGACGCCGTGGCGGCCGGCTGCCGGGACCGCGGCGCGGCGGTGCGGACCCGGCTGCTCGACCTCAGAGACACCGCCGGGCTGCGGCAATGGCTCACCGACCTGGCGCAGGAGCTGCCGCTGGACCTGGCCATCCTCAATGCCGGTGCCACCAGTCACATCGGCCGGGGCG